>NZ_KQ960232.1:0-37299 GCF_001553125.1 Peptoniphilus sp. DNF00840 | reverse complement strand
TGGTGTGAGAGGGCTATTTATTTAGCCCTACTCGATTTGGAAGATTTTTATAAAATCATTTTTCAAATTTTATCATCTTATAATTTTTATATTTAATTTTAACATTAACTTTCTAAACTTATTAATTTAAATTTTTTCATTTAACTTAATCTTTATTTTCAAAATTTATTTTCAAAGTTTTCTTAAACTACTTCTTGTCCTTAGACTTATAGAAGTCCACTACAGAAAAGATTGCGTTCACTAGGATGATGTAGTGGTGGTAGAAGGAGAAGTAAACGGACACTATTGGTGCGCCAATCATTTCCATTGGTGTCCTTCCTGCTATGTTCCAAGGGATGTAGACTGGAGTCATAACTGCTGAGTTTTCCATATCAAGGGCTAGCTTGTCTCTGTCGTCATAACTTTCTCTTGCCATTTCATAAGTTAGCATAATCGAAAGAGTTTGGTTAGAAGAAAAAATTGAAATTATTGTAGACATAAGAGGCATAAGCACCATATTAGGTAGCTTCTTAAAAATTTTGTTTACAAATTTCTTCACACCAACTAATAGGTCAGTCTCTTTGAAGAAACCAAAGTAGCCAGAAGAAATTCCAACGATTAGGAGCATCTTGAACATAGAGAAAAAGCCACCGCCGTTGATTAACTTGCCAGCTGGAGAATCCAAATGAAAACCAAAGATTAAGGCATGAAAAACTTCTTTTATAGACTTGTCTTGTAAGACCACTGCAAAGATTATTGAGATTCCTATAGAAATCAACAAATTTTTTCTTAAATCAAGCTTCAAAATTGAGAAGATAATAATGGATAGGGTTGGGAGTATTAGAAGAGGACTGAAATTAAAGAGGCTTCTTATCATCTCAATACTATCCTTGTCGACTTTTGCTTCAATACCAAAATTAAAAATTTGATAAGTAGCAATAGTTAGTATAAGAGGTATGATGCAGGTCCTAAACATATTCTTCAAGTTGGTATAAAGGTCTGTCTTTGTAAGAGTTGCCACCAAGAGGGCTGATGTTGACATTGGTGATGACCTGTCTCCAAAGAAGCCACCTGACAAAATTGCCCCACCACACACAAGAGGGTTGAAGCCCATGGCATTGGAAATTGACATAGATATAATCCCTGCTGTAGAAGCAGTACCAAAACTTGTCCCTGTTAAGAAGGAGATGGAAGCGTTAAAGACAAAGACTCCCACGTAGAAAAATTTAGGAGAGATCAAAGAAGTTCCGTGATAAATTATGTAGGCAATAGTGCCTGAAAGTCTCCAAATTCCTGTTATCATTCCAATGAGGGAAAATACGGTTAAGATAGTCTTGGTGTCCCTTATGCCTGTGTATGCCATAGACCAAATTTCTCTTGGACTAAATTTTCTCATATAAGCATAAATGGATAAGAGAATTAAATTCAAAAAGAGGGCAATTACAATTGAAATATTAAAAATTATTGCCACAAAGAGAATCACCATAAATAAAATTAAAATTAAAATTTCTAGCATCTTTCACCTCGTTGATTTTCTTAACTCTAGCTTTATATTTCTTATTTTATAATTAAGCCTAGATATCTTTCAAGGAAAATTAGAGAAATCTTAATAAATTTGAAAGAAAATTGCAGTTCTTTACTATTGTAATTATTGAAAAGCTTACTATATAATTAAGCTTGGAGGTAGATATGAAAAAATTTTACATAAAAGCAAAGGATACCCTACTTAAAAACAGAAGAAATAAAATTATAGCATTAGTTATACTTGTTCTAGCCCTAGGCTTATGCATAAGACCAATCTTATCTGGACTCGGTGGAGGAAAGGCTGAAGCAATTTCTGAAAACCAAGTTGTAAGCTTAAAGAAGGGAGATGTTACTAACTCCGTCAGTGAAAAGGGAAAGGTAGTTCCATCAAACTCTGTGGAAGTCTTTTCTGAAAAGGCTTTGCCAGTCACTGCAATAAATGTAAAAGTTGGCGACAAGGTTAAGAAGGGCGACATAATTGCCAAGCTTGACTCATCAAGCATAGAGCAACAGCTAAAATCAAGGAAGGCACAAAAGGCAGCTACAGACAAAAACTTGTCGGCTCAAATTTCTGCTGCCAAGAAGAGACTTACTGAAGCCGTGACTGGTCAAAGGTCTGGCAAGAGTCCTGCCCTTGTTGCAGCTGAAACATCTTTGACCCAAGCTATGGACCAGTACCTTGCAGCAGAGAAGTCCTACAATGACTTCAAGAGAAGCCTTGACGAGAAATACAACCAAGGTCTTGTGGCAGAGAAGGGCTCAAGAGAAAGTCTTGCCTACCAAGAAGAAGCAACAGACTTAAGATACAAGCAGTTGGTAGATGACCTAAACAAGAACAGGGATAAGATTTCTCAAAACAAGTCCCTTGCCTATGGTGCATCAAGGTCCAAGGACTATCTCCAAGCTGATTTAGACAATGCCAAAAGGAGACTTACTGAGATTGGAATTGAAATATCTGATCTTCAAGGTCAAATAACTGAAAAACAAGGAGAACTTGTAGGCGAAGGAAGACAAAATATCCAAGGTTCTCCTAAGAATAATAATTTAAATTCAGAAAAAAAGAGTATCAACGCAGGCACTCTTGAAAGTAAAATTGTTGAGAACACTACAGTGGGAAAAAATTCTGACACTAAAAATATCCAAAATGAAATAGAAAACCTAAAAAATAAAATCAAGAGCCTAACAAGAGAACAAGCCGAAACAGAAATTCAAATTGGAAAAATTTCTGAAGACCTAGCCACTGCCAAGGCTGATGAACAAAAATACCAAGCTGAAGCCGAGGCCCTTGAAAAGGAAATTGAAGGCCAAGCAAAGCAAGTTGAATCCACAAGCCTCGAAGTGAGAAAGGCTAAGGAAGACCTATCAGCCGATGCCGACAAGGCATTAAAGGCAGGTAAATCTCGTCAAGACGAATTAAAAACCCTTGAACAAAGTCTTGAAGCTGCAAAGGACAACTACGAAAGTGCCAAGAAAAATCTGGAATCAACTAAAATCCAAGTTGCCAATGAAATCTCTGGTCTAAGGGACAACCTAAAGACAACTCAGGCAGGAGCCAATAATTTAGATAATGTAGAAATTGAAAATCTAAGCGAAGAACTTGAAAAAGTTATGATAAAGGCGCCAGCAGATGGAACTGTTACAGAAGTCCCAGCCAAGGAAGGTCAAGTGCCAACTGGCTACCTTGTTAAAATCGAAACCATTGACAAGCTTAGGATAGAATCACAAATTAAGGAATACGATAAGAACTCCATCAAGGTGGGAACAGAAGTTGAAATGACATCAGACTCCCTTGTGGGACAAGTCTACAAGGGCAAGGTCATCTCCATTGACCCAGCACCAATGCCAGTAGCTGATGACAACAAGTCTGGCGAAGTCCTCTACAAGACTGTAATAGAAATTGATGAGGGGCAAGAAGAGAAGTTTGCCCCAGGTATGACCCTTAGGGTTAAGTACATCATTAGTCAGGAAGAAAACACCTTCAAGGTGCCAAGTGATGCCATCTTCGAACGAGATAACAAGTCCTATGTCCTTGGCCTAAAGAAAAAGGGAAAGGATAACTATCAGGTAGAAAAAGTTGAAGTGACAAGGGGACTTGAAAATGATGCAGAAACTGCCATCAAGTCCAAAGACCTCAAAGAAGGGGACAAGGTCCTTGCAACATCAGGAGGCTATGGAGAAGGCAGCCTGGTTAATATTACAAAAAACGTCGAAGCCGAAGAGAAGGATGCAAATGACAAGTAAGCTTATAAAAATGGAGGACATAAAAAAGTCCTTTAACATAGGGAAAGAAAATGAATTGGAAATCCTTCATGGCATAAACTTTGAGGTAAATGATGGCGACTTTGTATCAGTTGTGGGTCAATCTGGCTCAGGCAAGTCAACCCTTATGAACATCATTGGACTTCTTGATAGACAGACTTCAGGCTACTATGAGTTAAACGGAGTTGACATTTCCACCCTAAAGGACAGCGACCTATCAGCCTACAGGTCCAAAAAAATTGGTTTCGTCTTTCAAAACTTTAACTTAATTCCCAGGTCCAACGCCCTAAAAAATGTTGAACTCCCCATGACCTATGCAGGAATGGGTAAAAAAGAAAGAGCCGAAAGGGCGGAAAGGCTTCTTGAAATCGTAGAGATGAAGGACAGGATGGGTCACCTTCCTAACGAGCTATCAGGTGGGCAAAAGCAGAGAGTTGCCATAGCTAGGTCCATGGCAAATAACCCTGACATCATCTTGGCAGACGAGCCAACGGGAGCCTTGGACTCCAAAACTGGGAGGAATGTAATGGATCTCTTCCACAAACTCAATAAAGAGGACAAGAGGACCATAATCATCATCACCCACAACATGGAACTCGCCAAGGAAGCAGGTAGGATTTACAAGATGACTGACGGACTTTTGGAGGAGATTTAATGGATATACTAGAAACAATAAAACTCTCCCTTGAAGGACTGAGAGCCAACAAATTAAGGTCCTTCCTCACTATGCTGGGGATAATAATTGGCATCGGGTCAGTAATCGGCATCACAACAATTGGGAATGCCCTTAGCAAGTCAGTCAACAAGGCCTTTGACTCCATAGCCAACACAGCAGTCCAAATTTATGTAAAGACAAAAAACACTGACAGTGATGGGGGCGATCTTTACGACTCCGATTACTTATCAGAAAATATAATAAACTATTTAGAAGCTCAAAAGGGCAGGACCATTGAAGACCTAGTCTACCAGGGAGCCAGTGGTCAAGGCTATGTCAAAGAAGGGAGAAACAAGGAAGCAGTATCCATAGTTTCCACATCAGAGGGCGAAAAAAATATTTTCAAACTCAAGATGGTTGCCGGCAGATTTTTAAATGAAGAAGACGTGGCAAGGGGCAAGTCTGTTGCAGTAATATCAGACAAGGTCCTTGAAAAAGTCTACAAGATCCCAGCACCAGAAGTCTTAGGTCAAGAAGTAAAAATTGACGTCAATGGTAAACTCCTAGTTGCTACAATAATTGGAGTCTACAAGTACGAAGAGATGAAGGTCATGGGTCAATCACTTAACGGGTCAAGCTCATCACTTTACATCCCAAGGACAACAGGGGACAGAGAACTTTTGACAGAGCCAAGGACATCCTACTACGATATCTCCATGACTTTGAAAAACCCTGACACCATAGAAGAAGATGCCAAGTCCCTAGTTGATGATTTAAATGCCAAATTCTACAAGGACAACCCACGAGCAGAAGTTACCTATAACTCAGCTAAGAGCGAAATATCACAAATGAACTCCGCCATGGGGTCCATCCAAGTTGCCATAGGAGCCATTGCAGCCATCTCCCTTTTAGTTGGGGGCATTGGCGTAATGAACATCCTACTTGTGTCAGTAACAGAGAGGACGAGAGAAATTGGAATTAGAAAGGCCCTAGGGGCAACCAGGGGTGACATAAGAAAGCAATTTATCATCGAGTCCGTCATCATTTGCATCATTGGAGGATTCTTCGGCATAATTTTGGGGTCTGCAATAGGTATGGTTGGATCCAAACTCTTAAAAGCACCGAGCCTTCCATCCATTAGCTCCATAGTAGTGGCAGTTGGTTTCTCAATGTTAATAGGAATCTTCTTTGGATACTACCCAGCCAACAAGGCAGCCAAGCTAGATCCAATCGAAGCCTTGAGGTACGAATAAGTTGCAAGCTATTGGAAGCTTATAAAGAATAATTAAATATTTGTGCCAGTTTTATGGGGACATATCAATATCTCATTCCAAAAATTGCCCTGCTTTCTAAATCTCGACCTTCGAGTTGAAAGCAAGGCAATTTTTTATATAGTATATTCTTAGCAAGGAGCTTTTAAATTAAATAATTAAGATAGCAAAAATTTCTTCTATAAAAAAACTAGAAAAATGATATACAATTACTTAACAAATCATATATTTATGTTATAATGAATAAAAGAGGTGAGTAAAATGGCACAAATTAATATTAGAGTAGATGAAGATGTTAAAAGAGGGGCAGAATTAGTTTGTCAAGATATAGGTATTTCTATGTCATCTGCAATAAATATATATTTGAAGAAGATGGCAAGGGAACGCAGAATTCCATTTGAACTTTCAGCAGATCCTTTTTACAGCCAAAAAAACATGGACTATTTGGAAAAAAAGTACAGAGAGTATAAAGAAGGAAAGTTAAAATTAATCGAAAGTGAAATAGAATGATGACAATTAAATATATAAAGTGGGATTTCGATGCTTGGCAAGATTATCTTTATTGGGAAAAGAGAGATAAAGTTCTCTTTAAAAGAATTAACCAAATTATTAAAGATATTAAAAGGAGTCCTTTTGAAGGAATTGGCAAGCCAGAAGCACTGAAAAATAATTTATCAGGTTTATGGAGTAGAAGAATAGATAGGGAGCATAGGATTGTTTATCTTGTAGATGATAATGCTATCGTAATACTCCAATGTCGAGGTCACTATTAAAGAAAAAGGTGATGTTGCAGAATGGATGATTCTATTCTGCAACATCACCTTTTTTATTTTTTAAATATTTTCAAAAGTTCCTAGGACTTCTGGTTTTTTATTTCTTACCATGACTTTGCCAAGGGCGAGGACTGTTTCTATTTCTAGAGTTTTTTCATCTAAGAGGTTGATGTCTGCGTCGCATCCAACTTTGATAGAGCCCTTAGTCTTTAGGGACAAGATTTTGGCTGGGTTTGTTGTAAGACCTCTTAGGGCAATCTCTAGTGGGATTTCTTCTTTGAAGACGCACTCTTGTATGGCTTCTAAGAGGCAAGATGATTTGCCAATGCCAAGTCCCAGGTATTCATTCTTTTCGTTGAACATTGGGAAGCTGCCTTGGCCGTCTGATGTGAAGGTGAAGTTGTCTAGGCAGATTTTTTCATCTATGATGCGTTTTAATGCTTTGGAGATTCTCACTTCGCCATATTCTTTTTCCCAGAGGTCGGGGTCATCGGCGCCTGTAAAGTCGCAGTAGCCACCACGTTTTAAATACTTGATACTTTCTTCAAATAGTTCTGGGTTTCTACCGCAGTGGGTTGGCAAAAATTGTGAAATTGGAATTTCTGTTTCGTCAACTGCTCTGTTGAGGTAGGCTAGGTTGGACTTGCCGTCGCCCATGTGGATGTTTATTATCCCAGCCTTACCAGATAGCATACCGGCAACTCTGACGTTGGCAGCAAGTCTTATAAATTCTTCAAAGGTCGGTTGTGAAGATCTGTGGTCGGAGAGGGCAATTTCCCCTGCCCCGATGATCTTGTCTATTGACATGATGTCTTTCATTACATCGCCAGTGAGGGTTGGGGTTGGCACTTGGTAGGCTCCTGTGTAGATGTAGGATGTTATTCCTTCTTCTTCGAGACCTCTTGCCTTGGCAAGTAGGGCAGAGGTATCTCTTGCAAGTCCATCTGTGCCAAGGGTTCCAACTACTGTTGTTACACCAGCTTTTGTTAGGGTTGTAAGTGTTATCTCAGGTGTTCTTGTCTTGAAGCCACCTTCTCCACCGCCACCAAGTATGTGAACGTGGGAGTCTATGAAGCCAGGTGTTAAAATTTTTCCTGTGCCGTCAATTTCTTCTACTTCCATGCAGGACACCTTTAGCTTTATCTCGTCTTCTATGCCTGCAATTTTGTCGCCAAGTATTAGGACGTCCTTTACCCCTAAGAAGTCCGGGCTATAAACTTTTACATTTTTTATAAGTTTAATCATCTTATCACTTCCTATTGAAAATTAATCATTACTGCAATAATTAGGATTATTGAACCAAGTAGGAAGAAGAAGGCTTGCATCTTGATTTGGAATTTCGCCCACTTGGACCAGTCAATACCTGCAACACCAAGGACACCAATTAAACTTGCTGAAACTGGTGTAAAGGCATCCATAAAGCCTGCACCCATTTGGTAGGCAAGGACAGCGATTTGTCTTGAAAGACCAACGAGGTCAGCAAGGGGTGCCATGATAGGCATTGTCAAGGCTGCTTGTCCTGAGTTGGATGTAACAACTAGGTTGAAGAGTGATTGGAAGAGGTACATGCCAATTGCTGCTAGAGCCTTTGGAACTCCTGCGAAGGCATTGCCCATGGAGTAAAGAATTGTGTTTAAGGCAGAGAAGGAATTTGCATCGCTGCCACCAAGTACAATTAGAATACCCTTTGCCATACCTACAACTACTGCAGTGCCTGCTAGGTCTGCTGCACCTGATTGGAAGCAGGAAGCCATATCGTTAATTGTCATATTGTTTAGCTTGAAGATTACAGCTGTAAGTCCTGCTACTAGACCCATTACAAAGAATTGAGATGCGATTTCTGGGATGTAGTAACCTTGCTTCATAACTCCCCAAACTATCCAAACTAATACTGATAGCATTTCAAGTAGGATGATCTTGTGGCCAAGTTTAAATTCTTGGGCTGAGTCGTCTTCTGCTAATTTTTCTCTAAATTTGTTGTCTGTTTCATATACTACTGAGTGACTTGGGTTCTTGCGAATTCTCTCTGCATAAACCATAGTGTAGGCTGCACCAAGTCCTGTTACGATAACCCAGCAGGCAAGTCTAAAGCCTGCACCAGATAGAACTGGTATGCCAGCTATACCTTGGGCAATGGCAACTGAGAAAGGACTCATCCATGAAACTGCGTTGCCAAGTTGTGATGCAACAAAGGTAACTGTAACTGCAACAATGGAGTCGTAGCCAAGGGCAATTACAAAGGGAACCATAACCATGGAGAAGGGGATGACTTCTTCACTCATACCAAAGGTAGCTCCACCAAGTGAGAAGAGATAGAATAAAATTGGAATTGCAAATTTTTCAAGGCCCTTTGTCTTGTTGATTACGGCATAGATACCTGCATCAATGGCACCAGTTGACATAATGATACCAAAGGCTCCACCAACAACTAAAAGAAGTGCAACAATACCAACTGCTGATCCGTACTTATCTCCTGATACAAGACCTTCGAAGAGGTAGTTAAGGAAACCAAAGCCATTAAAGTCATCTGTTCCCCAAATTTTTGCAGTCTTGTTTAAGTTGACAGAATTGTCATAAAACTTGTCTCCATAAAGTCCATAGAGTACATCATCTGTCAAGCCAACCTTGTCAAGGGTAGCTTGGTCCCAAGTGTCTGCTGGAGTCTTTAAAAGTTCTCCAAAGGCCTCTTGGTCTACTTCATTTTCTTCTAAGACAGGCTTGTCTTGGTATAATTTTTCAAGATTTGCTGCTAAGAAGTCCTTGTTGAGAGGATGCATGTACCTAAAGGTATCAGTTTGCAAAACTGTTCTCTTGTCAATTTCGCCAGAGGCATTTTCGAATTCAACTTCGTGAGTTGAGAATTTACCAGCCGGGATTAAAAAAGTTAGACCCCAACAGATAAGAACTACAACAAAAATAATTGCATAAGTGTGTGGCGTTTTGAATTTTGTTAAATCTTTTTTGCTCATAATTTTCTCCTTTCGAGTTAAGATTTTATCCATAGTATTCTTTAAGAGTCTGGGTAAATTTTATGAATTTTATAAAATTAATGAGTTTGTAAAAATTTACGAGGTCCTTAAAGTCAGCTAAGTTATTAAAAAATATAAGCTCGGGGTCTTGGACGAGTTTATAAACTTTTGCAACTTAGTAAATTGTTATGGACTTATAAAAAAGATAGGACCTCCTAGATATTTATAAAGTTTTTGCTTTAAAGGAGTCTACCTTTGTAATTAGTATATATCAAAAGGCCTTCACTTTGTAGAAGCAATCTATTTACTAGGGATTTTTTTATATTTTTTCTTTGACTTACATATACTTGGCTTGTAAGTCATTATAAATGATTTTTATTTAGGGCATAAGAAAAAGCTATGACTTACTCATAGCTTTTCTTAGTATGTTTTCGATTTTGGTTAGTTAATTTTGGTATATTTTTTTAAGAGTGATTTGTTTTAGAATTTTTTAAATTCTTTTGATTTTAAATAATGTCTTTTTAATTGATTTCTTGCTTACTAATTATAAATAATTGATAAATTCGTCCCATGAACTTAGTGGGACATTTTTTTGAATACGTGAACGTATTTATGGAAGAGTTTTTCTAACTCGTCGACTTCGTATTTTTGACTGAAGTCTGACTCCATGATTTCTTCCAAGCTGTGGTGGATCTTGTTGTGGATCTTGACGTCTGAAACTATAGATGTTGAAGTGAGTATGCCGTCGTCATTGATCTTCTTGAAGAACATATTGTTATCATTGATGAAGAAGTTGAACTTGTCGAGACCCATAGCTTGGAGGGGTCTGTTGTCTTTTATGATGTAAAAGTTTATGTTTTTGTTCTTCTTCATAATTGAAATGATGTTGTTCAAGTGGGCTTGAATCTCTTCAGTGGAAAGCTTGGCCCTTAGGGAGCAGTAGAAAATTTCTCCTGTCTCAAAGTATTTTAAAAGGTCTGTCCTAGTTACCAAGAAGTTGATCTCTGCATCAGCAAAGAGTTCTTCCCAAAGGAGTTTGATGCCCTGGACTTCTGTCTTCTTGAAGTCCTTGTCTTTGTCGATTTCTCTTATTATCCTGTCGATTATGGGGTTAGATAGAAGAAATTCAAAGCCATAGTTGGAGAGGAAGAGGAACTCGTTGTCGGAGTAGAAGTACTTCCTGTAGTTGGACTTTGCCAATTCTTCTTCTTGGGAAAGGACTATTATCTTGTTGAGGTCTTTGAAAAGTCCTGTGATGAAGGAGGAGATTTCAAAGAGGGTGTCAAGTTCTTCGCCATGGGTTAAGATGGAGAAGCCTTCTTCCTGCCTAAGGATAAGGTAAGCAGTTTCTCTTACTAAGATAATGTCGTAGTCAATGCCTGGGTCCTCGTAGAGCTCAATGTTGATGTCTGCGTTGTCAGTTATTATCTTTAGGATGTCTAACTTGTCTAGGTTCTTTTTCTTGCAAAGGAGGTGGAGATTAAATTCCACATCCTTATTTAAATTTTTACCTATTTGTAAGAGGATTTGGGCGAAGTGACTATTGATGTCAAAAGTTGCCCAGATGTCAACTTTTTTCTTTTTCCCAATTATTCTCTCCAAGCTCTCTCTTAGGTCCTTGTCAAGGGAAGAGTTCTTGAAGATTAAGTTTGTATTTGAGACTGTCTCTGGGGGTAGGTCTTGGTTGGAGTCCATGTAAGCTTCGTTTAAGAGTTTGTAGATCAAGACTTCTAGGCCCTTTATTGAATCACCCTTTAAGACATCCTTGTTGTTCATCTTAAAGGCTATGAAGAAGTCCTCCACCTTGCCTTCTTCTATGATGACCTTGGCAAATAGGGAGGATAGTTTTCTATTTATAGTGTAGATGTTCTTAGATGAAGGTAACTTCCTCCCGCTATTCCACTTACTTATGTAGGATATGTCATAACCCAAGCTAAAGGCAACAGTGGATAGTTTTGTATTTGTTAAGTCTATTAAAGTTTTAAAAGCTTGTCTGTATTGCCACATAATATCTCCTCAATCTCTTGTAAATACAAGATAATTATATTAGTAACTTGAATAAAAGTCAAATAGTTGAGGAATAATTCAAGATATTTCAAACAGGAAAACAATTTTTTTTAAGTGGTCCATTATATAATATTGATAATAATATTTTTAATGAATTATTGGAGGGAAAAATGGTAAATTATAACGCTGTTACAGATAATGTGATAGAAGAAATTAAAAATGCTGTATCAGGCAAAGTTTATGTTGGAGAAGAGATTAACATCGACTTCTTCCATGATGAAATGCCTATCTATGGCGAAGGACAACCTGAATTAGTTGTTGATGCAACTAATGCTGAAGAAATTGCTAAGGTTGTAAAAATTTGTAACGACAATAAGATTCCTGTTGTTCCAAGAGGTGCAGGTACTGGTCTTACTGGTGCCGGTGTTTCTAGACATGGTGGAGTTATGATTAATATGCAATCAATGAACAAGATTCTTGATTATGATGAAGAAAATATGGTTGTTAAAGTTCAACCTGGCGTTCTATTAAATGACCTTGCTGAGGACTGTCTATCAAGAGGTTATATGTACCCACCTGATCCAGGTGAAAAGTTTGCTACTTTAGGAGGAAACGTAGCAACTAACGCTGGTGGTATGAGAGCTGTTAAGTATGGTACTACTAGAAACTATGTACGTTCAATGGAAGTTGTTACTCCAACTGGTGAAATCACTACTTTTGGTGCAACTGTTTCTAAGACTTCTACTGGTTATTCTCTAAAGGACCTTATGATTGGTTCTGAAGGTACTCTTGGTATTATCACTGAGCTTACTCTTAAGATTATCCCAGCTCCAAAGGAAACTATGTCTTTAATCGTTCCTTACGAAGATCTTGACACTTGTATTTCTACTGTTCCAAAGTTATTTAAGGCTAACTTAAATCCTCAAGCAATTGAGTTCATGGAAAAAGAAATTGTTAATATGTCAGAAATCTACATTGGAAAGTCAACTTTCCCTAAGGAATTAGAAGGAATTGATATTGGTGCTTACCTTCTTATCACTTTTGATGATGAAGATGAAGATGCACTTAACGATATTGTTGAACAAGCTGCTGAAGTTCTTATGGAAGCTGGAGCAATTGACATCCTAGTTGCTGACACTCCAAACAAGATGAAGGAAGCTTGGGCTGCTAGATCTTCTTTCCTAGAAGCTATTGAATCTCAAACTAAACTTCTTGACGAATGTGACGTTGTAGTACCTATTAACATGATTGCTAAGTATGTTCATTATGTTAACGAAAGAGCTAAGGACTTCCCATTTGAAGTTAAGTCTTTCGGTCACGCTGGTGATGGTAACTTACACATTTACACTTGCTCAAACGATATGGAAAAAGAAGAATTCATTAAGCAAGTTGATGTATTTATGAATGACATCTACAAGAAGGCTTATGAATTTGGCGGACAAATTTCTGGTGAACACGGAATCGGATTTGGTAAAAAGACATTCCTACACGAATTTGAAGGCGCAGTTAACACTGAGTTAATGAGAGGAATTAAGAGAGTATTCGATCCAAACTTAATTCTTAACCCAGATAAAGTTGTTTAATAGAAGGAGATTTTAATAAATGTCATATTTAATTTCAGAAGAAGCACAGGACTTACTTTTAGATATTAGAAATTTTTGCGAAAAAGAAGTTATAGAAGTTTGTAAAGAAGCAGATAGAACTGGAGAATTTCCAGCAGAACTTTATGAAAAGGCAAAGGAACAAGGTTACTTTGCCCTTGAAGTTCCTGAAGAACTAGGTGGACCTGGTCTTTCTAGGGTTGATGTTGCTGCCCTATTCGAAGAAATGGCTAAGGCTGATGCTGGTTTTGCAACTACTATCTCTGCTTCAGGTCTTGGTATGAAACCAGTTCTTATTGCTGGAAACCAAGAACAAAAAGAATATGTTGCTGACGTAACACTTGAAGGCGGACTTGGTGCTTTCTGTCTAACTGAACCAGGTGCTGGTTCTGATGCTAGTGCAGGAACTACTACTGCTGTTAAGGATGGCGACGAATACGTATTAAACGGAAGAAAGTGCTTCATCACTAATGGTGCAGTTGCTTCTTACTACTGTATTACTGCAGCTACAGACAAGTCACAAGGTGTTAGGGGTCTTTCAATGTTCCTAGTACCTGCTGGAACTCCTGGACTAAGTGCTGGTAAGGAAGAAGACAAGATGGGAATTAGAACTTCAAACACAACTGACGTTGTTCTTGAAGATTGTAGAATTCCTGCTAAGAACCTTATCGGACAAGAAGGACAAGGCTTCTCAATAGCAATGAAGACTCTTGACCAAGCTAGAGCATGGATGGGTTGTATTGCTGTTGGTATTGCTCAAAGAGGAATCAACGAAGCTAAAAAATATACAACTGAAAGAATTCAATTTGGTAAACAAATTAATAAGAACCAAGCTATCCAATTTAAATTAGCTGATATGGACATTCAAACAGAAGTTGCAAGACAAATGGTTGCTAACGCTCTTACTAGAATGGACATGGGACTAACTTACAATAGAGAATCTGCAATTGCTAAGTGCTTTGCTTCTGATATAGCTATGAAAGTTGCTGAAGATGCTATCCAATTATTTGGTGGATATGGATACTCAAGAGAATATCCTGTTGAAAAGCTTCTAAGAGATGCTAAGATCTTCCAAATCTTTGAAGGTACTAACGAAGTTTTAAGAATAGTTGTTGCTAATAATTTATTGAGAGGTTAAGGATTAAATAATGAATATTCTAGTATTTATAAAAGAAGTGCCTGATGACTCAGTAGCAGTTTCTGTCCAAGGGGACAGAGCTGCTATCTGTGATATCACACCTGTTGTTAATGCTTTCGATACTTACTCCCTTGAAATGGCTGTAAGACTTAAGGAAGCTAATGAAGAAAGTCAAGTAGTTGTAGTTTCTATAGGAAATGAAGAGGTTAAAAACTCTCTTAAAAACTGTCTAGCAGTTGGTGCTGACAAGGCTTACTTAGTTAAGAATGACGATTATAGAAAGCTTGATGCTAAGGCTATAACAGAAATTCTTATGGGAGCAAGAGAAAAATTAGAAGCAGAACTTGGTGCTTTTGATGTAATTTGCTTCGGTAAAGAAACTACAGATGCAGAAGCTTCACAAGTTGGAGTTTACTTTGCAAACAAGTCTGATCTTGGTGTTGTTACATCTGTTATCGCAATGGAAAAAGATGGGGACAAGCTTGTTACTAAACAAGAGATTGATGGTGGTTATAGACAAGTTGAAACACTACTTCCATCTGTTGTAACAATTGCAAAACCAGACTATGAACCAAGATACCCTACTATAAAATCTAAGATGGCTGCAAGAAGACAAAAGATTGATGACTTTGAAGTAGAAGCAACTTCTAGCCCAATCCTTGAAGAAGTTAAGGACTTCGAACCTAAGAAGAGGGAAGCTGGAGTTAAGATCCAAGAAGAAGAAGTCGAAGCTACTGTAGCTAAGGCTATTAGCCTAATGTTAGAACAAAAGGTTTTATAATAGGAGGAAAAGATGAAAAATATATTAACTTATATAGAAATTAAAGATGCTGCTCCTATTAAACTTTCTCTAGAATCTCTTTCTAAGGCAAGTGAACTTGCTAAAGAAAAGGGTGGCAAGTCTATTGCTCTTATTGCTTTTGAACTTGCTGATGGAGAATTAGCTAAATTAAAGGCTGCTGGAGCAGAAGAAATTGTACTTGTAAAAAGAGAAGCCTATAATATGGAAGACTTCGCAAACATTATTGTTGAAGTTTCTAAAAAATATGACTGTGAAGACATATTTATCCCAGGGACTCTTGATGGCAAGGACCTAGCTCCATACGCTGCTGCAAGTCTTGACACAGTTTCTATTACTAACGTAATGGACATCAAGTTTGAAGGAGAAGATGTTATTTATGTAACACCATCTTACGGTGCAACTGTTTTAACTGAATCAAAAATTATGAAGGCTCCAAGAATTGCTGTTGTAAGAGCAGGATCCTTTGACAAGAGAGACGACCTTAATGGCGCAGGAAATCTTGTAGAAGAAAATATTGATGAAGTTAAGGACCTAAAGGCTGTTATCAAGGATATTGTTACTTCAAACGAAGGACTTATTAACCTTGAAGATGCTCCAATCATTGTAACTTGTGGTAGAGGTGCATCAACTGATGAAATCTTCCCACTTGTTAAAGAACTAGCTGACGTATTTGGCGCACCAATTTCAGGAACAAGACCTGTTATTGATGATGGTGTACTTCCAAAGGCTTCACAAATTGGTCAATCAGGTAAGATTGTTGCTCCAGCCCTATACATCGGTTGTGGTGTAAGTGGTGCTGTTCAACACCTTTCTGGTATTGAAAACTCAAACTTTATTGTAGCTATTAACAAGGACGAAGACGCTCCTATCTTTAACATAGCTGATATTGGAATTGTTGGAGATTGTAAGCAAGTTCTTCCATTATTTATTGAAGAAGTGAAAAAAATAAAGGCTAACGCTTAATAGGTGGTGACCTGTGAATTATTTAAAGGAATTTGTCATACTCTGTGTATGTCTAATGCTTGGAGTAGCGACAAGACACTTAATAAACTTCCCAATACCTGAGGCAGTTTATGGGATGATCTATCTCTTTATTGCCTTTGCAGTGGGACTTATAGAGCCAGATGATGTTAAGAAAACTTCAAATGGTATCCTTCAAAATCTAGCTATTCTTTTTGTGCCAGCAGGTGTTGGCATTATCAATAGCTATGATGAAATCAAGGGCAAGGCAGGCCTACTTGTGGGACTTGTTATTATTGGTACTGCAATAACAATGGGCCTAACTGGTAAGATTATTGAATTGCTACAAAGGAGGAAAGATGTTTAGTAATAAATATTTTGGTATCATCCTTACTTTTGCAACTTTTGAAATTGGTAAGATGATCAACAAGAAACTAAAGACTCCTTTGGCAAACCCTCTTTTAATATCCATTGCCCTATGTATATTATTTTTAAAGGTAACTGGTATTCCTTATGAAGATTACAAGCAAGGCGGGGACTTTATTATGTTCTTTATCGCACCTGCTACAGTTGCCATGGTAGTTGATTTGTACGAAAACCTTCCAGAACTTAAGAAAAATTTAATCCCAATCTTATCTGGAACAATTTTAGGTTCTGCTATTGCTGTCTTCTTTGTTGTTTTCGTTTCAAGCTTCTTGGGCATTGACGAAAATCTTGTGGTTTCTTCAACTCCACAATCAATCACAACAGCAATTGCAATTTCTCTTTCTGAAGAGTATGGTGGAGCCTCAGCTATAACTGCAGTGCTTGTAGTTATAAGAGGAGTTACTGGAGCAGTAATCGCTCCACTTATTATGAAACTCTTTAGAATCAAGGACCCAACTGCACAAGGAGTTGCCATTGGTACTTCTTCCCATGCTGTTGGTACTTCTGAAGCGAGAAAGCTTGGAGAAATCCAAGGAGCTATGAGTGGACTTTCTATCGCAGTGGCAGGTCTTGTGACTGTAATCCTAATGCCAGTTGCAATGAAAGTTATAGAAATGTTATTTTAATTAATATAAATATAAGTAAAGAATACGTAAAAATTAGGCCTATTGTCTCCCTCAATAGGTCTTTTTTAATGATAAGAAAAACCGAGACTTGTCTCGGTTCTTCTTATCATTATCTTCTATTTTTTATTGCCTCGATTAATCCAGGAACTACATTAAATAAGTCGTCAACAATTCCATAGTGGGCTGTCTTAAAGATGGCAGCGTCTGGGTCGTTGTTGATGGCAATTATTGTTGTGGAATCTTCCATTCCCTTAGTGTGTTGGATTGCTCCAGAAAGTCCAAGGGCAATGTAAAGGTCTGGTCTTACTTGAACTCCAGTTACACCAACTTGTAGGTCCTTGTCACACCAACCAAGGTCTGTTACAGCCTTAGTTGCTCCAACTGCACCGCCAAGTGCTTCTGCAAGTTCTTCTACTAGGTGCCAGTTTTCTGGTCCGCCAAGTCCTCTACCACCAGATACAACAACTTTTGCATTCATTAACTTGTCAAGAAGTGGATTGATTTCTTCTTCTTCAAAGCTTATGAATTTAGTCTTGACATCTTCTGCTGTGATATTTGCATCTTCTTTAATTACTTCAGCTACTCTTGCTTCATCGAAAGGAGCTTCAACGAAGGCCCCTCTACCAATTGTAGCCATCATAGTTTCAGAAAGGATTCTAATGTCGCAGAATAATTTTCCATCAAAGGATGGTCTGATCCACTTTATGTCTTCCTTGTCTTCAGTTAGTTCAAGGTTAGAACAGTCGGCAACAAGTCCAACTCCTCTTTTTGCTGAAACCCTACCTGCAAGGTCACGACCATCGTGTGATGCTGGAAGCATAACTATTGCTGGATCGTATTTATCCATTAGGCCTTCTAGGACTTTGGCATAGGCACAAGTGTTGTAATTTTCTAGAAGTTCATCAGATACTTGGATTACCTTGTCGGCTCCAAGATTGCCTGATAGTTTTACCTTGTCATCATTATTGTAGCCAATTTCTACTGCTACAAGTTCTTTATCTAAATCATCAGAAAGTTCTCTTGCTATAGACATCATTTCTTTAGTTATAAGTGAAAGTGAGCCTTCTGAAGTTTCATTTACTACCCAAATATTTCCTTTTTTCATATTATCACCTACACTAACACTTTTGAGTCTTCAATTATCTTAACAATTGCTTCTATGTTCTTTTCAGAAGAACCTTCATCAATTATGTTGCCTGTTTCATTCTTGTCTGGAGCTGAAAGGTCTGTTACCACTGTAAGGGATCCCTTTTGTCCAATCTTGTCAAGGTCAAGCCCAAGTAATTCAGAAGTTAAGTTATGAATTTCTTTTTCTTTTGCGATATTAGATCTCTTTAGGGCAAACTTTGAAGGTTTGTTAACTGAACCCTTTAGGGCAGATGCAAGGAAAGGCGTCTTTAAGGAAACTGTTTCAGTTCCGTCAGCAGTCCTTCTCTTAACTTCAAATTCGCCATCCTTGTAGTTGATGTCGGAAATGTAAGTCACTTGGTTTATGCCAAGTCTTTCGGCAATTTGTGGACCGATTTGTCCAGTGTCTCCGTCCATAGTTTGGTCGCCAGTGAAGATTATATCGTAGTCGCCAATGTGCTTAATAGCTTCTGAAAGGGCATAAGAAGTTGCATAAGTGTCAGAACCTTTGAACTCTTCGCCTTCTAATAAGTAGGCTTCTTCTGCTCCCATTTGGATACATTCACGAAGATATTTTTCTGCGTCTTGTGGTCCCATAGTTAGGACGTCAATTTGTACATTTTCTTCAACTTGTTCAGTGACATTAAGTGCAAATTTTAAACCACAAAGGTCTGATGGGTTAATAACTGTTTTGATCCCATCTCTCTTTAAGTTCTTTGTTTCCGGATCTATTTTTGCATTTGTAGTGTCAGGAACAATTTTCATTAGTAATAATATTTTCATAGTTCCTCCTAAAATTTTATTCCATATGTCTATATCATACCCAAAAAGGTTGAAAGTATTAATAAAAAATTTAAATAATTGATAAAAATAATCAAAAATTTTTAAGTTTTATTTTGTGGAATTTTTGTAATTTTTAATGAACTTATAAATTTTTACAAGCCTATTAACATGGAGAGGATAAGAATTTTTTTACTTCATCGAAGTCTGTGAGTTAATAAAAATTTATGAGTTCTTAAATTTTTATTAACTCATAAATTTTTGCGAAGTCACAAGCTTTTTCTACTTCATAAATTTTTACGACTTTATAAACTTTTACAAAATCATAATTTTTTACAAAGTAATCAACTTCAACAAACTCATAAATTCTTGTGGCTTTATTAAAATAATTATCATAAAAATTTTAAGAGAAGATAATTTTTCGGGGTATATTAAATATTGAAAGTTGTTATCAATTTAAAAATTTAAATATAAGGAGGACAATATGTCACAAATAGGAAAGAAAATACCTGAGTTTAAAACTATGGGCTATGCACCTAGTAAGGAAGAGTTTGTAGAAGTTACTAATAAGGACTTTGAAGGCAAATGGACAGTTCTAATGTTCTATCCTGCTGACTTTACTTTCGTATGCCCAACTGAACTTGAAGATATGCAAGAACAATATGGCAAACTAAAGGAACTTGGAGCAGAAGTTTACTCAATGTCAACTGATACTCACTTCGTTCACAAGGCATGGCACGACCACTCTGAAGCTATTAACAAGCTTGAGTTCACAATGTTAGCTGATCCTCACAAGTCTATTGCAAGGGACTTTGATGTTCTTGATGAAGAAGCTGGTCTTGCACAAAGAGCAACTTTTATCATTGATCCAGATGGAGTTATCCAAACTCTAGAAATCAATGCTGATGGAATTGGTCGTGATGCAAGCCAAGTTTATGACAAGATTCGTGCAGGTCAATTTGTAAGAAACAATCCTGGTCAAGTTTGTCCAGCAAAATGGAAGCAATCAGGAGAAACTTTAACTCCAGGTCTAGACCTAGTTGGTAAGATTTAATGTTAGATCAAAATTTAAAAAATCAGGTTAAGGGATATTTACAACTTCTCGAGAGGGAGGTTGTAATTTCTATTAGCCTTGATGATTCAGAAAATTCAAAAAAGTTAAGGGACTTTGTTGATGAAGTAGCTAGCCTTACAGACAAGATTAAGCTAGAGGAAGCTGATTTGAAGTTTAAGCCAAGCTTTAGTCTTTCATCTGGGTCTGTAAGTGGAATTACTTTTGCTGGACTTCCTCTAGGTCATGAGTTTGAGTCCTTTATCCTTGCCCTCTTGCAAGTTGGAGGTCGTCCTCCAAAGATTGATGACAAGACTAGGAAGAGGATAGAGGCCCTTGATGAGGAAATGGATTTTGAAACTATGGTTAGCCTATCCTGCCACAATTGTCCTGAAGTTATTCAGTCCCTAAACATTATGGCGGTCTTAAATCCAAAGATTAGGCACACAATGGTTGACGGGTCTGTATTCACAGACTACGTTGAGGACCTTGGGGTCTTGGCAGTTCCAACAACTTACTTAAACGCTGAAGTCTTTAATAATGGCAAGGCTTCTTTAGATGAAATCCTAAACAAGATTAGTCATGAAGAAGTGGACTTAAAGCTAGAGGAAAAACCTGTCTTTGACAGCCTTGTTATTGGCGGTGGACCTGGTGGAGCAACAGCTGCCATCTATGGAGCTAGAAAGGGAATAAAAGTTGGACTTGTGGCTGAAGAATTTGGCGGTCAAGTTAAGGAAACTCTTTCGATAGAAAACATCACTGGTATTGAGTACACAGAGGGACCAAAGTACATGGATGATGTGAAGGCTCATCTGGACAAGTACAAGGTGGAAATTATTGAAGGTGCAAGTGTTACTGGCATAGAAGAAGGCAAGCCTTTAAAAGTTATTACTAATAGGGGAGAGCTCTTTGCCAAGACAATAATAATTGCCACTGGTGCCAAGTGGAGGTTAATTGGAATTCCTGGAGAAATAGAATTTAGGAATAAGGGCGTTGCCTACTGCACACACTGTGACGGTCCACTCTTTAAGGGTAAGAAGGTAACAGTAATAGGTGGTGGAAACTCTGGTGTCGAAGCTGCCATTGATCTTGCCAGCCTTGCCAAGGAAGTCTTAGTCCTAGAATTTTTGCCAGAACTAAAGGCAGATAAGGTTCTTCAAGACAAGCTAAGGGAATTTAAAAATGTAAGAATAGTTACTAATGCAGAAACCCAAGCCTTGACTGGAGAAAAAGTTTTGGAAAAAATTTCTTACAAGGACAGGATAAGTGGCAAAGTCATAGAAGAAAATACTGAAGGCTGCTTTATCCAAGTTGGACTTGTGCCAATGACTGAATGGGCAGATATGGTGGAAAAAAATTCTCGTGGAGAAATTATTGTAGATGAATTTGGGGCAACAAGCCTTGAAGGAGTTTACGGAGCAGGTGACTGCACTAACTCTGCCTTTAAGCAAATTGTTATTGCAGA
Source organism: Peptoniphilus sp. DNF00840 (assembly GCF_001553125.1). Taxonomy (NCBI): domain Bacteria; kingdom Bacillati; phylum Bacillota; class Tissierellia; order Tissierellales; family Peptoniphilaceae; genus Peptoniphilus; species Peptoniphilus sp. DNF00840. The sequence continues at coordinate 15,885 of NZ_KQ960232.1, read as the reverse complement.
AGGGTCTGGTGCAACAGCTGCCCTAGGAGCCTACAATTATTTAATGACTAAGTCTAAGTAATCTTCTCAAAGTTGGAAAAATTATAAAAGTAAAAATTAGCAATAAAAGTGCAAGAAAAGTATGGTGGTCTGCCATACTTTTTTTGTTTCTTCTATAATAAGGGTTAGGCATAGGACTATCTTAGAAAATATTTTATAAACAAAAGATTTGTTTAGCGAAAAAATTTTTACGAGATAAGTTAGAAAAATTTATAAAAAATAAAAGCCTATATTAATAGGAAGAAAATTTTTAAAAGCGATTAAGTTATAAAAAATAAATTTTTAAAAGTAGTTAAGTTATAAAAAATAAAATTGAAAAAATTATTTATTAATAATAGGAAGAAAATTAAAAATAATTTTGTAAATAAATATAAAGTCTTGCAAATAGAGGACTTTTAGACTATATTAGAAGGAGCACCTATAAACTTAGATGCAAAAAATTTTAACGAAAGTATTCTTAATAAAAAATCTGAAGAAATTCAAAAAAACCTGTAAATTTCCTTTACAAGTGGGATTTTTTATTATATAATATTTGAGCGTTTAAAAAAGAATGTTGCGATGAAGTCATAAGTTGCTTGAGACTTTGTTGAAAAAAAGGAGTTTCAAGGTAATTATGGCCGAGAAGTCCAAGCTGGACTTGGGCGTGGGTTATTTTTTTCAAATGTGCCCTTTTTACACACCAGGGTGCGTGTATCGATAACCCCATTCGCAAGTAAGGCTTTAGCGAATAGGAGGTAAATATGTCTAACAAAGGCAAACAAAAAATCAGAATTAAACTTAAAGCTTATGATCACGAACTACTTGACAATTCAGCGCTAAGAATTGTTGATGCTGCTAAGAAGAGCGGTGCAGAAGTATCTGGACCAATTCCTCTTCCAACAGAAAAGGAAATCATCACAATTATAAGAGCTGTACACAAGTACAAGGATTCAAGAGAACAATTTGAGCAAAGAACTCACAAGCGTCTAATTGATATATTAAACCCTACACAAAAAACTGTAGATTCACTTATGAAGTTAAATCTACCAGCTGGTGTAGATATTGAAATTAAACTTTAAAACTTTGCTTTATATGACTTCTAAATAGAAGTCCGCTGTAAATATTAGGAGGTGCAACATGAAATATTTAGTAGGTAAAAAAATTGGCATGACCCAAATTTTTGATGAAGAGGGTACTGTCACTCCTGTCTCAGTTATTGAAGTAGAACCAAATGTTGTTGTGCAAAAGAAAACAATCGAAAGCGATGGATACAACGCTATCCAAGTTGCAGCACAAGAGGTTAAGGAAAGAAGATTAAACAAACCTGAGAAGGGACATTTTGACAAGGCTGGTGTAGGATACAGAAAACATCTTTCAGAATTCAGAACTGACGATGTAGAATCTTACAACTTAGGCGATGAAATAAAAGTAGATTTATTTGAAGTTGGAGAACACGTTGATGTTGTTGGAACTTCAAAGGGTAAAGGAACTGCTGGTATTATCAAACGTCACAACTTCGGACGTGGTAGAGAAACTCACGGTTCTAAATTCCACAGAATGCCAGGTGGTATGGGAGCTGCTTCTTATCCAGGAAAAGTTTGGAAAAACCACAGAATGGCTGGAAAAATGGGTAACGAAAGAGTTACTGTACAAAACTTAGAAATCGTAAGAATAGATACAGATAAAAATTTAATTTTAGTTAAGGGTGCTATTCCAGGACCTAAGAAGGGAACTGTTAGAATTAAAAGCACTGTTAAAATAACTAAATAAGATAGGGAGGTTAAGAAATGCCTAAAATTCAAATGATTGACATTAAGGGAAATCCTGTTGAAGAAGTCGAACTAAGTGAAGGGCTATTTGCTGCTCCTGTTAGCACTCATGCTGTTTATTTAGTTGTTAAAAATATTTTAGCTAACAAAAGACAAGGTACTCACTCTGCTAAGACACGTGCTGAAGTTCGTGGAGGCGGAAGAAAGCCTTGGAGACAAAAGGGAACTGGTCGTGCAAGACAAGGTTCTATTAGATCACCTCAATGGAGAGGCGGTGGAGTTGTATTCGCTAAGAAGCCAAGAGATTACTCTTACACAACTCCTAAGAAGGCTAGAAGAGTTGCTCTTAAGTCAGTTCTTACTAGCAAGTTACAAGACGGCGAAATGATTCTTGTTGATTCCATCCAAATGGAAGAAGCTAAGACAAAAGTTTTTGCTAACATCTTAAAGAATATTGGTGCTGGTAAGAAAGCACTTGTAGTTGTTAATGATGACGAAAAAGATGTTCAAAGAGCAGCAAGAAACATCGCTGGTGTTAAAACATCAAGAGCTACAGACATTAACGTATATGACTTATTAAAGTACGATAACCTTGTTATCACAAAGTCTGCACTTGATGTTGTTGAGGAGGTTTTTAACTGATGAATAAATTTGACGTTATAAAAAGACCTTTAGTCACTGAACAAAGTATGGACATGATGGCAGAAAACAAATACACTTTTGAAGTTGTTAAAACTGCTACAAAACCTGAAATCAGAGAAGCTGTTGAAGAAATCTTCGGCGTTAAGGTTGAAAAAGTATATACAATAAATATGCGTGGTAAACTTAAAAGACAAGGAGTTCATCAAGGAAGACGTCCTTCATGGAAAAAGGCTATAGTTAAGCTTACTGATGACTCAGAGCCGATAGAATTTTTTGATTCTATCTGATAGTAGGAGGTATTAATAATGGCGATTAGAGGATTTAAACCTACAACTCCTTCCCGTAGAAAGATGACAGTTGCTACATTCGAAGAGATAACTAAGACAACACCTGAAAGATCTCTTGTAACAACTATCAACAAGACTGCCGGTAGAAATGCTCACGGTAGAATTACTAGTAGACACAGAGGCGGCGGAGTTAAAAGAAAATACAGAATTATAGATTTAAAGAGAGATAAAGACAATATTCCTGCAAGAGTAGCAGCTATTGAATATGATCCATACAGAACAGCTTACATTGCTCTTCTAAACTATGCTGATGGTGAAAAAAGATACATCATCCAACCAAATGGTTTAAAGGTAGGAGATGTAGTTGAATCTGGTTCAGATGCAGATATTAAAGTTGGTAACACACTAAGACTTGCTGACATTCCAGTTGGTACAACAGTACACAACATCGAAATGACTCCAGGTAAGGGTGGACAAATTGCAAGATCTGCTGGTTCATCTGCACAACTTATGGCAAAAGAAGGAAAGTTCGCTCAACTTAGACTTCCTTCAGGTGAATTTAGATTAATCGACCTAAGATGTAGGGCAACTATTGGACAAGTTGGAAATATTTCTCATGAACTTATCACTTTAGGTAAGGCAGGTAAGAGCAGATATCTTGGAAAGAGACCTCACGTAAGAGGATCTGCAATGAACCCTGTTGATCACCCTCATGGTGGTGGGGAAGGTAGAACTCCAATTGGTAGACCTTCACCAATGACTCCTTGGGGCAAGAAAGCTCTAGGACTTAAGACTAGAAAGAAATCTAAAAAATCTGACATGTACATTGTAAGAAGAAGAACTAAGTAATCGGAGGGTATTAATGAGTAGATCAATAAAAAAAGGACCATTTGCTGATGAACACCTTCTAAAGAAGGTTGACGAGCTTAATGATAAGAACGAACACAAAGTAATTAAAACTTGGTCTCGTCGCTCAACTATTTTCCCTGAATTTGTTTCTCACACAATTGCTGTTCACGACGGCAGAAAACATGTGCCAGTATACATTACTGAAGACATGGTAGGACATAAATTAGGTGAATTTGTTCCAACAAGAACATATAGAGGCCATGGCGGCAAGAGCGAAAAGAGTACTACACTTAAGTAAGGAGGGTTATAATGCAAGCACAAGCAATTGCTAAATATGTAAGAATATCACCTCTAAAGGTGAACTATATTTGCGCAGAAATACGCGGAAAAAGCGTTGATGAAGCCCTCTCTATTTTAAAGTTTACTAATAAAAGAGGAGCTCATGAACTATATAAGGTACTACATTCAGCTGTAGCTAACGCTGAAAACAACCTTAACCTAGACAGAGGAGATCTTTATGTTAAAAAGGCTTACGCAAACGAAGGCCCAACAATGAAGAGATTCCGTCCTAAGGCTAAAGGTATGGCTTATCCAATTTTAAAGAGATCAAGTCACATTGGCGTTGTAGTAGCAGAAAGAGAGTAAGGAGGTAGAGAATGGGTCAAAAAGTAAACCCACATGGACTTCGTGTTGGAGTAATCAAAGATTGGGATTCAAAATGGTACGCAGATAAGAAAAATTTTGCCGATCTATTAGTTGAAGACAACAATATTAGAAATTACGTAAAGAAAAAACTTTATGCTGCAGGTATCTCTAAAATCGAAATCGAAAGAGCTGCTAATAGAGTTAAAATTTCTATTAATACAGCAAAGCCTGGTATGGTAATTGGCCGTGGCGGTGCTGGAGTTGAAGAACTAAGAACTGAAATTGAAAAACTTACAGATAAATCTGTTGTAATAAATGTAGAAGAAATTAAAAACCCAGACCTAGATGCACAAATTGTTGCTGAAGGTATTGCTGAAGCTCTTGAAAGAAGAGTTGCATTTAGACGTGCTATGAAACAAGCAATCCAAAGAACTATGCGTCAAGGAGCACTTGGTATTAAGACTTCTGTTGCAGGTCGTGTTGGTGGTGCCGACATGGCAAGAACTGAAGGATATTCTGAAGGAACTATTCCTCTACAAACTTTAAGAGCTGACATTGACTACGGTTTTGCTGAAGCTGATACAACTTACGGAAAACTAGGCGTTAAAGTTTGGTTATACAAGGGTGAAGTTCTTCCTGAAATCGAAGACGAAAGAGGAAGAAAACCTAGAGATAATAGAGATAACAGAAATCGCAAGAAACGCGATAACAAAAACAATAATTTCAATAGAAATAACAGAAAAGACAATAAAAATAAAGAGTCTTAAAGAAGGGAGGAATAGTCATGTTGATGCCTAAGAGAGTAAAATATCGTAAAGTTCACAGAGGCAGAATGAAGGGCAAGGCTATGCGTGGTAATGAGCTTGCATACGGCGAATATGGTATAAAAGCTTTAGAACCTTGTTGGATAACTTCAAATCAAATAGAAGCGGCACGTCGTGCTATGACAAGATATATTCGTAGAGGTGGAAATATCTGGATTAAGATTTTCCCAGACAAACCTGTTACAGAAAAGCCTGCTGAAACTCGTATGGGTTCCGGTAAAGGTGCACCAGAATACTGGGTAGCAGTTGTTAAACCAGGAAGAGTTTTATTTGAAATGGGTGGTGTTTCAGAAGAAGTTGCAAGAGAAGCTATGAGACTTGCATCAATGAAACTCCCTATTAAAACAAAATTCGTTATGAAAGATAAGGATGGTGACTCAAATGAAGGCTAATGAAATTCGCAAGATGTCTAGCGAAGATTTAAATAATAAAGTTAATGAACTTAAAAATGAACTTTTTAATTTGAGATTTAGATTGGCAACTGGCCAACTTGACAATCCATCAAGTATTAAAAGTGTTAAAAGAGATATAGCAAGAGTAAAAACGATCATTAGAGAACGTGAACTTGAAGTTGGAAAGGAGGCTTAATCTCATGGAAAGAAATTCAAGAAAAACTATAACAGGAATTGTTGTAAGCAATAAGATGGATAAGACTATTGTAGTTCAAACTGAGACTTTAAAGACTCATCCAATCTATAAGAAGAGATTTAAGAAGTCTACTAATTTCAAGGCTCATGATGAAAATAATGAATGTGGTATTGGTGATCGCGTAAGAGTTATGGAAACTAGACCACTAAGTAAAGATAAAAGATGGAGACTTGTAGAAATTATTGAAAAGGCTCAATAATTTTAGCTTGAAAGGAGAATAACATGATTCAACAAGAAACAAGATTGCGTGTTGCTGACAATTCAGGTGCAAGAGAACTATCTGTTGTTAAAGTCCTTGGTGGTACTAATAGAAGAACAGCCAGCATTGGTGATATTGTAGTATGTTCTGTTAAAAATGCAACACCCGGTGGCGTTGTCAAAAAAGGTTCTGTTGTAAAGGCAGTTATCGTAAGAACAAACAAGGGAATCAGCAGAAAAGACGGATCTTACATCAAATTTGACGACAACGCAGCTGTTGTAATAAAAGATGATAGAAGCCCTGTTGGGACTCGTATTTTTGGACCTGTAACTAGAGAACTTAGAGCTGGAAACTTTATGAAGATCATATCTCTAGCTCCGGAAGTACTATAATTTGGAGGTGTAATATGAGAATTAAAAAAGATGACATCGTAAAAGTTATAGCCGGAAAAGATAAAGGCAAGACTGGTAAAGTCCTAAGAACAATTCCTAAGAAAGACTTAGTTGTTGTAGAAAAGGTTAATGTTGTAACTAAACATATGAAACCAAAGGGACCTCAAGCACCAGGTGGAATTGAAAAAATGGAAGCGCCAATTCATGTATCTAATGTAATGTACTTTGACAGTGCGTCAGGAAAGGCTACTAGAGTTGGTTATAAATTTGAAGACGGAAAAAAAGTTAGATTTGCTAAGTCTAGCGGAAAGACAATTAAGTAGGGGGTAGAATAATGACTTCAAGATTACAAGAAAAATATAAGACAGAAGTTGTGGGCCACCTAATGGAACGCTTCAATTATAAAAGCGTTATGGAAGTACCGAAACTTGAAAAGATCACTATTAACATTGGTCTTGGCGAAGCTAAAGATAACCACAAGGCACTAGAAGCAGCAGTTGAAGACCTAACTATTATTTCAGGTCAAAAGGCACTTGTAACTAAGGCAAGAAAATCTATAGCCAACTTTAAACTTCGTGAAGGTCAAAATGTTGGTGTTAAGGTAACTCTAAGAGGCGATAGAATGTATGATTTCTTAGATAAGCTTATGAATGTTGCTCTTCCAAGAGTAAGAGACTTTAGAGGTGTTAAACCAACTGCATTTGATGGCAGAGGTAACTATGCACTAGGTCTTAAAGAACAACTTATCTTCCCAGAAATCGAATATGATAAAGTAGACACTATTAGAGGTATGGACATCAATATAGTAACTACAGCTAAAACTGATGAAGAAGCTAAAGAATTCCTAGATAAAATGGGAATGCCTTTTGCTAAGGCTTAAGGAGGTACAAAGTGGCTAAAAAATCAATGATTGCTAAACAAAAGAGGAAACAAAAGTATTCTTCTCGTGAATATACTAGATGTAAAATTTGTGGAAGACCACATTCAGTTTTACAAAAATATGGAATATGTAGAATATGCTTTAGAGAACTTGCGTATAAGGGACAAATTCCTGGCGTAAGAAAAGCTAGCTGGTAATAAGCCTTAGATGAAAGGAGGCAAACTGATATGATGACAGACCCAATTGCAGATATGCTATCAAGAATTAGAAATGCAAATAATGCAAGACACAAATCTGTTGATGTTCCTTGTTCAAAGATCAAAAAAGAAATCGCTAAGATTCTTCTTGATGAAGGTTATATCAAAGGATATGACGTTGTTGAAGACGACAAACAAGGAATGATTAAGATAGATCTTAAATATTCTCAAGATGGTGAAAGAGTTATCTCTGGATTAAAGAGAATATCTAAACCGGGACTTAGAGTTTATGTTAAGTGCGACGATGTTCCTAAAGTTCTTGGAGGACTTGGAATAGCAATTATCTCTACATCTAAGGGAATAATTACAGATAAATTGGCAAGACAGGAAAAAGTTGGCGGAGAGGTAATCTGCTACGTTTGGTAATTTGGAGGTGAAAAATGTCAAGAATTGGCAAAAAACCTATTGAAATCCCAAAGGGCGTTGAAGTTAAAATTGACGGCCAAACAGTTACTGTTAAGGGACCAAAGGGTGAACTAACACAATCTTTCGATAAAGATTTAAAAATAGAATTAAATGACGGAGTTCTCACTGTAGAAAGACCAAATGATATTAAAAGAATTAAGGCACTTCACGGTTTAACTAGAACTCTAATTTACAATATGATAATTGGCGTTACAGAAGGTTATACAAAATCTCTAGAAATAGTTGGAACAGGATATAGAGCTGCTAAGAAGGGAAAAGTTCTTTCTCTTAACTTAGGTTTCTCTCACCCTCTTGATATAGAAGATCCAGAAGGTATTGAAGTAGAAGTTCCATCTCCTAACTCAATTATTATTAAAGGTAACGATAAACAACAAGTTGGCGCTTATGCTGCTTACATTAGACGCTTCAGAGAACCTGAACCATATAAGGGTAAGGGTATTAGATATACTGATGAACATGTAAGACGTAAAGTTGGTAAGACTGGTAAGTAAGAAAGGAGAATTTAAGTGTTAAATAAAATTAATAGAAACGAAAACAGAATTAAAAGACACAAAAGAATTAGAAATCACATCTCCGGAACTTCAATGAGGCCTAGACTTTCAGTTTACAGATCATCTAAACATATTTATGCTCAATTAATTGATGATGAAGCTGGCAATACTTTATTAAGTGCATCTACACTTGATAAGGGATTGAATTTAGAAAACACTGGAAATATTGAAGCAGCTAAATCTGTTGGAGAATCTATTGCTAAGAAAGCATTAGAAAAAGGAATTGAAGAAGTTGTCTTTGATAGAAGTGGATATATATTCCACGGTAAAGTCAAAGCACTTGCTGATGCAGCTAGAGAAGCTGGTCTAAAATTCTAAGAAGGAGGAAGTAATGAAGCGTTCATTAATAAATGCGGCAGAACTTGATCTTGAAGAAAGAGTTGTATCTATAAACAGAGTTGCCAAAGTAGTTAAGGGTGGTAGAAACTTTAGGTTCTCAGCTCTTGTAGTAGTTGGTGACAGAAACGGACACGTTGGTGTAGGTACTGGTAAGGCTCTTGAAGTTCCTGAAGCAATAAGAAAAGCAACACAAGATGCTAGAAAGAATATTGTAAGAATTAACTTACTAAACACTTCTATTCCTCATCAAGTAACTGGAATTTATGGTGCAGGTAGAGTTTTCTTAAAGCCAGCAAGAGAAGGTACAGGAGTTATTGCCGGTGGTGCAGTACGTGCTGTATGTGAACTTGCAGGTATTTCTGATATTCGTACTAAAAACATTGGTACTAACAACCCAAGAAATGTAGTTAATGCAACTCTAGAAGGTCTAAAGTCTCTTAAGACTGCAGAATCTGTTGCAAAACTTAGAAATAAATCTGTTGAAGAAATTTTAGGATAGGAGGAAAATCATGAGTACAATTAAAATTAAGCTTGTTAAAAGTCCTATCGGTAAAGTGCCTAAACACAGAAAAACAATCGAAGCTCTTGGTTTTAAGAAGGTAAACCAAGTTATTGAAAAAAATGATACTCCTCAAATTAGAGGAATGTTAAAACAAGTCGATTATATGATCGAAGTAGTAGAATAAGGAGGTGTACCTAATGAAGTTACATGACTTAAGACCTAACGAAGGCGGCGGAGTAAAAGCTAGAAAAAGAATAGGTCGTGGAATTGGTTCCGGTACTGGTAAGACTTCCGGCAAGGGCCACAAAGGACAAAATGCTAGAAGTGGCGGCGGAGTAAGACCTGGATTTGAAGGTGGGCAAATGCCACTATTCAGACGTCTTCCTAAGAGAGGATTTACAAATATCTTTAAGAAAGAATACGCTGTATTAAACGTAGCTGATCTTAATGTATTTGAAGAAGGAACTGAAATCACTCCTGAATTCTTAATCGAAAATAAATTTATTAAAGCTGGTAAGGCTAAAGACGGACTTAGAATCTTGGGAGATGGTGAATTAAATGTTAAATTAACTGTTAAAGCTCAGCATTTCTCAAAATCTGCTATAGAAAAAATTGAGGCTTGCGGAGGAAAGGCCGAGGTGATTTAATGCTCTCTACTTTTAGGGATGCTTGGAAGGTTGAATCTCTTCGTAAGAAGATGCTTTTCACTTTTTTCATGCTTCTATTATATAGACTTGGATCACATATCGCTGTTCCTTATATGAACTCACAAGTGATTTCACAAATTTTTTCTGGATCAGGCGGATCAATTTTCTCCTTCCTTGACTTAATGGCAGGAGGAAACTTTAGAAGATTTACAATATTCGCTGCTAACATTTATCCATATGTTACAGCATCAATCATACTTCAACTTTTGACAATTGCTATTCCTTCATTGGAATCTCTTGCAAAAGAAGGAGAAACTGGTAGAAAGGCTATTGCAAAATACACTAGATACCTTTCTATTGCTATCGCTCTTGTTCAAGCAGTTGGTTATACTTTTGGTCTATTTAGACAAGCAGTTAACGCAACAAGCCCTATTGAATACACAACTATTATCCTATCAATAGTTGCTGGTACAGCGGTACTAATTTGGATAGGAGAACAAATTACTGAACACGGAATTGGAAATGGTATTTCAATCTTAATTTTTGCAGGTATCGTTTCAAGATTCCCACTTGATATAGCTCAATCTGTTGCTCTTGTTAAGGCAGGAAAGTCTAGTCCATTATTCTTAGTGTTATTCGTAATAATTGCTATTGCAATTGTTGTTTTCGTAGTAACACTAACTGAAGGTGAAAGAAGAATTCCTGTACAATATGCAAAGAGAGTTGTTGGTAGAAAGATGTACGGTGGTCAATCCACTCATATTCCAATTAAGGTTTTAATGACTGGTGTTATGCCAATTATCTTTGCTAACTCACTACTTGCTATCCCAGCAACTATTGCTATGTTTACAAGTGAATCAACTAGAAACTGGATTCAAAAGTGGTTAACTCCAGCTGGAGGACCAGGAGCTGTGCTTTATATAATATTTACTGTAATTCTTATTGTATTCTTCACATTCTTCTACACTACAATCCAGTTCAACACTGTTGAATACTCTAAGAACCTTCAAGCTAATGGTGGTTTTATTAGTGGTATTAGAGCAGGAAAACCTACAAGTGATTATTTAGGTAGAACTTTAAATAGGTTAGTTATGCCGGGAGCAATTGCACTTTCTATACTTGCAGTTCTTCCAACTATCCTAACACTTATTTCAGGTCTACAATTCAACTATGGTGGAACATCAATTATCATCGTTGTTGGTGTTGTACTTGAAATCCACAGAGTGTTAGAACAACAATTAATCATGAGAAATTATCGTGGATTCTTAAAGAATAAGTAGGAGGTAATTATGAAATTAGTTATATTGGGACCTCCAGGGGCCGGCAAGGGCACACAAGCTGAATATATTGTTGAAAGATACAATATACCACATATTTCAACTGGAGATATCTTTAGAGAAAATATTAAGAACAACACTGAACTTGGAAAGGAAGCTAAGTCTTATATGGACAAGGGTCTTTTAGTTCCTGATGATCTTGTTATTGCACTTGTTGAAGATAGACTTAACAAGGACGATGCTAAAGAAGGATTTCTACTAGACGGTTTCCCAAGAACTGTAGCTCAAGCTGTTAGTCTTGACTCAATCTTAGATAAGAATGACGACAAGCTAACTAAGGTAATTAACATTTCAGTTGATCCTGAAATCTTAATTGAAAGAGCTGTTGGAAGACGTGTTTGTAAAACTTGTGGAATGACTTATCACGTTAAATTCAATCCTCCAAAGGAAGAAGGAGTTTGTGATAAGGACGGCACTAAGCTTATTCAAAGAGATGACGATACTGAAGAAACTGTAAAGACTAGAATTTCTGTTTACTTTGATCAAACAGCACCTCTTATTGATTACTATAGGGCTCAAAATCTATTAATTGATATTGACGGTGCTAAGGATATTGACAAGGTATTTAACGATATAGTTATTGGTCTCGAATAGTTCATGGATAAAACATTTAGTCTTTTGAAAGGACAAGTGGTAAGATCCAAAAAGGGTAGAGATGAGGGCAAGGTTTATATCATAATGGAAATTATTGATGATGACCTTCTCTTGCTCGTTGATGGAAAACTAAGAAAGCTAGATCGACCAAAGAAAAAAAAGGTAAAACATCTTTATATATATAAGGATGTCATAGATACTGAGGTTAGTGACTTTAGTGACATCTATATTAGAAAGAAACTATTACCTTATAGCTAAAGGAGGATCCTTAATAATATGGCTAAAGAAGATGTAATTGAAGTAGAAGGCGTTGTTGTTGACGCTCTTCCAAATACTCATTTCAAGGTTGAACTTGAAAATGGACATATCATACTTGCTCATATTTCAGGTAAATTGAGAATGAATTATATTAGAATTCTTCCTGGTGATAAGGTGACAGTTGAGCTTTCACCTTACGATCTTACACGAGGTAGAATAACTTGGAGAAAGAAATAATCCAGAGTCAGGAGGCATTTAGATGAAAGTAAGACCATCTGTAAAAAAGATGTGCGAAAAGTGCAAAATAATTAAAAGAAACGGAAGAGTAATGGTAATCTGTGAAAATCCGAAACATAAACAAAGACAGGGATAAGGGAGGTAATTATGGCTAGAATTTCCGGTGTTGATTTACCTAGAGAAAAAAGAGTTGAAATTGGACTCACTTACATCTATGGTATTGGAAAACCCAGATCTCAAGAAATATTAACTGCAGCTGGCGTAGACTTTGACACTCGTGTTAAAGACCTTACAGAAGCAGAACTTGCTAAGATTAGAGAAGAAATAGATAAGTACCACGTAGAAGGTGATTTACGTCGTGATGTTGCTATGAACATCAAGAGACTTCGTGAAATTAACTGCTACCGTGGAAGAAGACATAAAATGGGTCTTCCTGTAAGAGGACAAAAGACTAAGACAAATGCTAGGACAAGAAAAGGTCCTAAGAAACTTGTTTCTAAGGGTAAGTAAGGGGGGACTTAAATGGCAAAAAAACAAAAAGCTACACGTGCTAGAAGACGTGTACGTAAAAATATTGAAAAAGGTGAAGCACATATAGCTTCAACATTTAACAACACTATGGTTACTCTTACTGATATTAACGGTAATGTTATATCTTGGGCTAGTGCTGGACAACTTGGATTTAGAGGTTCAAGAAAGTCTACTCCTTTTGCAGCTCAAGAAGCAGCACAAGAAGCAGCTGAAAAAGCTAAAGAACACGGACTAAAAAGCGTTGACGTATATGTTAAGGGTCCAGGTTCAGGAAGAGAAGCTGCTATTAGATCTCTTCAAGCATCAGGTCTTGAAGTAACAATGATTAAAGATGTTACTCCAATTCCTCACAATGGATGTAGACCACCAAAACGTAGAAGAGTCTAAACTATTTACCGAGAAGGAGGGTACCCATGATTGAAATTGAAAAACCTAGAATTAGTATTGAAGAATTAGATGAATCAGGTTTATATGGCAAGTTTGTCGTTGAACCTCTAGAAGCTGGATTTGGTATCACTATTGGAAATTCCTTAAGAAGAGTGTTACTTTCCTCTCTACCAGGCGCAGCTGTATCTTTTATCAATATACGTGGCGTTGAACATGAATTTGATACAATTCCAGGGGTATTGGAAGATGTACCTGAAATAGTTTTAAATATTAAATCTATAGTTTTAAAGATGACTGAAGATGAGCCTGTAAAACTAGTAATAGAAAAAAAGGGCAAGGGTGAAATAAAAGCCTCTGATATTGAACTTGTTCCGCACGTAAGTGTTATTAATCCAGATCAACATATAGCAACCCTAAATGATGATGCTGATTTCTATCTTGAAATGATGGTGGAAAAGGGAAGAGGCTACGAACCTTCTGAACTTAAGAAGGATGAAATATCTGAAATAGGAATTATTCCTATGGATTCTAACTTCACTCCTGTGGAAAAAGTAAACTGGAAGGTTGAAAACACAAGAGTTGGACAAAGAACAGATTACGATAGATTAATTCTTGAAGTTACAACAGATGGTTCAATGAAAGCTGATGAAGCAACATCTCTTGCAGCAAAAATCTTGACAGAACATCTTGAACTCTTCATTGGCCTAAAAGAACATGTCAGTGAAATAAATTTGATGGTTGAAAAAGAAGAGGATCAAAAGGAAAAAGTTCTCGAAATGACAGTTGAAGAATTAGACTTATCTGTAAGATCATTCAACTGCTTAAAGAGAGCAGGCATAAATAGTGTTGAGGAACTAACTAATAAAACTGAAAGTGAAATGATGAAGGTTAGAAATCTTGGTAGAAAATCTCTACTAGAAGTAACTGAAAAACTTGATGAGTTAGGCTTAAGCCTCAAACCAGAAGAAGAATAAGGAGGATATTATGGCAAAAAATAGAAAACTTGGCCGTAATTCAAGTCATAGACGTGCAATGCTAAGAAACCTTGTTACTTCTCTCTTAGCTGAAGGTAGAATTCAAACTACTCACACAAGAGCAAAAGAAGTTCAAAAAATTGCTGATCGTATGATTACACTTGGAAAAAGAGGCGATCTTCACGCAAGAAGACAAGCTTTAGCATATATTTATTCAGAAGATGTTGTAACAAAACTATTTACTGAGTATGCAGAAAAATATGCTGACAGAAACGGTGGATACACTAGAGTTTTAAAGATGGGTCCAAGACGTGGAGACGGCGCAGAAATTTCAATTCTAGAATTAGTATAAGGAAATCCAATGGGGTTTCCTTTTTTTTATAAACTTTTGGAGGCAATATGCTTTACAAAAAATTGTACAAGTCATTGTTGGGGGACATATTAATAGTGTTCGATGAAGAAGCCTTGCTTGGACTCTACTTAGAGCGTCAAAAAGAATATGAAGAGAGACTAAGAGATAGTGAGATAGTTGAGATTGATGAAACTGCTTTACAGGATTCTAAAGAAGAAGACTATAAAATTTTAAAACTTACAGAAGCTTGGTTAGATAAATATTTCTCAGGAGAAGATCCAGGCTTTATTCCTCCAATTAAAGTTAGAGGAAGTGAATTTAGAAAAGACGTCTGGGACATCTTACTTAAGATAGGCTATGGAGAGACAAGGACCTATAAAGAAGTGGGAGAAGCTTTACTTACAAGTGGGAAGTATGAGAGAGTATCCAACCAGGCAGTTGGTGGAGCAGTAGGTCACAACCCAATCTCTTTGATAATACCCTGCCACAGGGTAATAGGAAGTGATGGGAGTTTAAGAGGGTATGCAGGGGGAATTGAAGTTAAGAGGAAGCTCTTGGAGCTTGAGGGGAAGAGGAAAAAGTAAAAAGGGTTTTTAAAAATGCTTAAAGAAGTTTTCTTTAAAAAGTTTTATTAAAAGCTGACGTTTTTATAATTCTTTCTAAGGAGGGGGAGCCAGGGGCGGGCGAGGCCCCTGACCCCCTCCTTAAACCTCCCCCCTGACCCCATCGCTCTGGCAGGGGCCCGACCCATTAATACGCAAAAAGCTCTCCGACTAAAAATTTCAAACTCGCTTCGCTCAAACAGTGAAATTTTTTTAACGTCTCCGAACTTTTTGCTTACTACCTTATTAGCTTGCAGCATATTGGCAAACTTTAAAAACTCATAAGACTTCAACAAGCTGGGGCGCTCGATTAGTTCACTGCTTAAACCAAAAGTTCAACTTTGTTGTGAAGTTGTGAAAAGTTATCTCCTTACAAATAGTTATTGAGTTGTGTTTTATTGTTATGTTATAAAGATTTGTGACTTCAAAATTAATTCTTAAGATATAGTTTCTTTATGAGTCATGGAAAACAGTTAATTTCTAATTAAATAGAAACTTATAAAAAGATTAAGCTTAATCATTTACCGATTAAGCTTTTTTTGATGCTCAAGTTTTTATAGTTGTTAGGTCTTGGTAAGTAACTTAACATAAGTTTGAACACGTGCAATGGTAAAACCGTGAACTAAGTTTAAAGAACCCCGTAAGGCAAGACAGCCGTTAAAAAATTCAATTGTTTGAGTTAAGCGATTGAATTTATAAATAATGATAAGTTGTAAAATTAAATGCGACACAAATAAA
>NZ_KQ960231.1:0-997 GCF_001553125.1 Peptoniphilus sp. DNF00840 | reverse complement strand
GCAGTTAAAAAAGCTAGCGTTATTCAAAAGAGAAAAGTACCACAAAATTCAAAAGTTTATGTTTATGAAGATATAAAATACTTTGCTGATCTTAATCGTAGAATATATCTTGAAAATAGAAAAAACTGCGGTAGAAAACCTAAGTTTTTAACTTGTGAAAATTTTTTAAATTGGGCAGATAAGAAGATTCTTGAAGAAAATTGGTCTGTTGATGCCTGCGTAGGTTATGCAAAAAGAAATAAGCTTTTTAATGACAATGAAATCCCATCAGTAAAAAGCATGTATAACTGGATAGATAAAGGTTTAATGAAAACAAAAAATATAGACCTAGAGCTTAAGCTAAAAAGAAAACTTAACAAGAACAACAAAAAGAATAGAAAAAACAAGATGGTGTTAGGAGAATCCATAGAGACTAGACCAAAAGAAATAGAAACAAGAGAAGAGTTTGGAGATTGGGAAATAGATACAGTTATAGGAAGTAAGAAAAAGACAGATCCAGTAATAATAACATTAACAGAAAGAAAAACAAGATACGAGTTGATAATAAAGATAGATTCCAAAACAAGTAAAGCAGTAGAAGAAGGGCTTAGTTTTCTAAAAGATAAAAGTCCATTAAAAGAGCAAGTATTTAAAACAATAACATCAGACAATGGACTTGAATTCTCAAGCCTAACAAAAATATGTGAATATGTAAAAATTTATTACTGTCACCCCTATAGTTCCTATGAAAGAGGAACAAGTGAGAATCAACACAAGTTAATAAGGAGATTCATAAAAAAGGGTGAAGAAATAGGTAAATACACAGAAAGACAAATAGAAAGAATAATGAATTGGATGAATAATTATCCAAGAAAGATTTTAGGATATATGACTGCCGAAGAAGCATTTATGAAGGAATTAAAGTTAATAGAAAAATCTTCCCTAGCTAGCTAGGGAAGTCTTGTCACTTAGTTTACTTTATCATTCAAAAGTGGCTAACTTATTGTTGCAATTTAGA
>NZ_KQ960230.1:28291-33915 GCF_001553125.1 Peptoniphilus sp. DNF00840 | reverse complement strand
GTTATACTTGACTTTTGTTAGCAGGTTTTTATTTTTAAAATTCATGTTGAAGGCATCAAAGCTTTATCCTTACATTAAAATAAAAATTTAAAACTCATTTAGCATCATTAGACCTTAAAGAAAAATAAAAAACAAAAATCACGAGCTAAGTATATTATCCTAGTTTTCTAATAGATTTTAATTTTTTCAAGTTGTATAATTAAGGCGAAAATAAGTAGCATTTAAAGTTACAAAGGAGTTTTTTATGAGCTTACATACCTGCATCTTAATTGGTCTCTTGGGATCTATCACAATGTTTATGGGGGATATGTTCCTCTACTACGACCGCAAAGATTATGATAACAAGAACAAGATAAATAGCATCGTTGGAATAATGAAAAAGCTAAGCACAAAGAGATTATATCTGGGTGGCATTTTAGGACCTCTAGGATCATTTTTATATTTGCTTGGATCCTATCACATGGTCTTAGCCAGCCAAGAAAAATTTTTAAAGCTTGCTTGGATTTTATTTTTAATAAATAGTCTTGGAATAGTTTTTGGAGGAGCCTATCATCTTCAATTTGCCTACTTAGGTCTCTTGTCAAGACACGAGGGCAAGGAAGCCTTTGATGAGTTTTTAAAATTTTTAAAATTTCAAGCCAAGTTAGTTTTTGGATTTATGGGTCTTGGCAACCTAGGTCTTGCAATAATGATTCTTTTTGGCTTGACGATTTTTCCAAGATGGCAAGTCTTACTTAGTCCCCTAGTTCTTGTTACTCTAACTCCACTTCTTGGGAAATTGCCAAGAGGTCTACACATGATTATCTGTGGTGGCTGGTTCAATTTAATTTATTTTATTTACTACTTATCTTTATTTATAAACCATACTAATATGAATTTATAAGATTATAAAGTAAAGGGTTAGAATCATTATTTTAGTTGATAAAGGGGAATTTTATAAAATTTATTATTTAAAGGAGGAATGTTTATGAAACAATCAAATTTTATTGATAACAAGAAAACAAAGCCTGACTATAGAAACTGGGTTCCTGTAAGTTTACTTAGGAATTTCATCGGAGGGACTATAATTACTTTTATTCTCTTTATAATTTTCGCAGGGACAGACCTTGTTTTCAGTGGAAGTCTTAGGATTATCTGCGGAATTATTTTAGGAATTGGAGTCTTAATACTTCTATTTTCTTCAATTATGCTTTCCTTTATGTATCGAAGCTTTGACTATAGGGGTAAGAGGAAACTCGCCAAAACTATTATAGAAGGTGTGGCTCAATATGTTGAGATACCAGATGGTGGAGTTGGACTAGATGTAGGATGTGGCAGCGGTGCACTTACCATAGCTTGTGCAAAAAGAAATCCAAAAGCGACCATGGTGGGCTGCGATATTTGGAGCGGTTCATACAAAGTGGAGTTTTCTAAAAAGATTTGTGAATACAATGCAAAGGCTGAAGGTGTTTCTAATGTGAGATTTGAAGAGGGCAATGCAGTGAAACTTCCCTTTGAAGATGAAAGCTTCGATGTGGTGACAAGCAACTACGTTTATCACAATATAATGGGACATAATAAGCAGAAATTACTATTGGAAACTTTGCGTGTTCTTAAAAAAGGTGGCGTTTTTGCCATACATGATTTGATTAAGAAATCAAATTACGGAGATATAGAAAAATTTATCGAAGAACTTAAAAAAGAAGGATACAAAGATATAAAACTAATAGACACAACAAGGGGAATATTTATTGACCCCAAGGAAGCTAAGTTGTTAGGCCTTTCTGGTTCAAAAATTTTTATTGGAAGGAAGTAGAAATATAAAAGTAATTATTATTAGGCTAGAAGACTTTTATAAGCTTAAAGCTTATGTGGAATAAGAAGCTTAAGGATAGCGGCAATTAACCATGGACTTGTTAAAACAAGAAGTCATATAAGGATAAGGCC
Source organism: Peptoniphilus sp. DNF00840 (assembly GCF_001553125.1). Classification (NCBI taxonomy): domain Bacteria; kingdom Bacillati; phylum Bacillota; class Tissierellia; order Tissierellales; family Peptoniphilaceae; genus Peptoniphilus; species Peptoniphilus sp. DNF00840. The sequence continues at coordinate 31,989 of NZ_KQ960230.1, read as the reverse complement.
TTTAAGATTTTAAATCTTAAGGACCTTGTTTTTTACAAAAATTATTTTTACAGAATTTTGATAAAGAGAAGGAAAAATCTCTAAAAAATTTTAAATTTATTGACATCTATCGAGTATCGATATATAATTCAATTATCGACAGTCGATACTAAAGGAGGAAATAAAATGTTAAAGTCAAGATACTTAACTTATACAAACTTTGGACTTGTTGAAAAGTGGTATGAGGACATGGCAAAGAAGGGTTGGCAAATTGAAAAAATAATTTTGCCCTTCATCCACAAGTTTAAAAAAGCTGAGCCAGAAAATGTGCGATACAAAATTTCGATTGCTCCCAATGAAGGATCTTTTTCTGCCTTCTCCAAGGATGAACTAAGGGACTTTGATAAGATGGCAGAAGATTATGGTTGGCATCTTGTAGACAGGACCTTCAACATGAACATCTACAAGTTAGATGAAGGAAGCCAAGATTCTCTTTATAACGATGGAAAAGAAGAAATTGAAATCTTAAATAAGGGAGTGAGGGGCGAAATAATTTCTCTCGGCATAAATTTCATTGTTTTTGCCTTCCTAGTTCTCTTTTTAAGTTCTCAATTTTTATCCAGTGATATATTTTACTCCAACTACACAATATTTATGGGACCGGCTTGCCTTTTACTTATTCTTTTTGATGCCTTAGCTCTGGGAGACTATATACTTTTTAAAAAGAGGAATAAGGATGCCAAGGACCTAAGCCAAATAAAGTTTTCAAGACTTACTTTTTCTAAGTCTTATATCCTACTACTTTATTTTCCACTTGCTTTAATGCTACTTGCACTTATATCAGGCTTTTTGCTTTCCAACGGAGATTCAAATCCTTCTCTAATGCTAATAAGTTTTATCCCAGCTCTTGTTATTATTTCTTTTATTTATTTATTTCGCAAAAAGATTAAAGCTATGAACATAAAAAGAAGCAAGAAAAAATTTATTTTAATTTCAATGATAATTTTAATTGTTATATTTACGAATGTCCTTACCTTTATCTTAATCGATAAATTCTCTACTTCTAATGAAGTTGAAAGCCAAGTTGTGGGAGATTTTACAAAAACTAGGGAAAGAAAAAGTTTCTTAACAGAAAGCTGCGATTACTACTCATCAGAAAAAAATAAGCTTGGCATAAGAAAGACTGTTGTGAAGTCACAAGACCTTGCAGAAAATTTATTTGAAAGGATATTAAAAAATGCAAAAAATCACCCTTATAGGGCTGACTATGTAAAAGACATTTCTCAAAAATATCCCTATGACAGGACTTATATCCTATCTGAAGAAAAAGACTATCTAATCTTATATAAGAATGTGGTATTAGAGGTAAGCGGAAATCTAGAAGACGAAAAAGTTCAAGAAGATATTGCAAGAATCTTGGAGGTGTAAGCATGGCAAGAGACCAATTCCAAACCCTAACAGAGCCTATGTACTTCACCCTCTTGGCACTAGGTCAAGTTAGAAATGGGGCAGAGATAACAGCCTGGGTAAGTGAAATCACAAGGGGAAGAATAAACTTAGGACCAGGAACCCTCTATGCCCTCTTGGCACAGTTTTTAGAAAATGATTTGATCACAAGAGTTGAAGTGGATAAGAAGGGAAAATACTATAAGATAACCGACGAGGGACGAAAGCTTCTTGAAGAAGAAGTGGATAGACTTAGACTCTTAATAGACAACTACGAAAATTATTTTGACAAGTGAAGTTAGAAAAGTAAATTAATATAAAAAATCATCATATAATTTGTTACAACGGTATTATAGTAAAGTAAATAAAGGAGGTTATTATGAGATTTGAAAATAAAGTTCTTATTATAACTGGAGCATCATCTGGTGTAGGTAGATCTACTAGTCTTATGGCGGCAGAGGAAGGGGCGAAAGTTTATTCCTTTGCAAGAAGAAAGGAAAAGTTGGAAGCCCTAGCTGAAGAAGCAAAGTCCTTGGGCTACAAGGGAGAAATAATTCCAGTGGCAGGTGACGTGTCTAAGCAAGAAGATGTTGATAGACTTTTCGAAAAGGTTAAAAACGAAAATGACAAGCTTGATGTTTTAATTGCCAACGCTGGCATAATGGATAAGTTTGAACCTGTAACTCACTGCCAAGAAGAAACTTTTGACAGGATTTTTGAAGTTAATGTAAAGGGATCTTTTAGGCTCTTCAAGTCAGCTATACCTCTAATGACAGCTGGTGGTTCAATAGTTGCAACAACTTCAATAGCTGGCATAAGAGGTGGCAAGGCTGGAGTTGCTTACACTATGTCAAAGAGTGCCATCCATGGTCTTGTGAGGAACACTGCTGCCATGTATGCCAATGACAAAATTCGCTGCAACGCTGTAGCACCTGGTGGAATTCAAACGGAAATATTAGAAAACTTAAATGACGTCGATGAAAAGGGAATAGAAGTTGTAATGAGGGGACCAAAGCTTGACAAGATGGTTGCAAGCCCAGAAGAAATTGCCGCAAATCTTCTCTTCCTTGCATCAGACCAAGCATCCAACATCAACGGACAAATTTTGGTTTCAGACGGCGGACTTACTAATATGTAATTTAATTTTAAATTTTAAAGGTTCATGCAAGCTTTTTGCATGAATCTTTTTTATATAAAGACAAACTTAGTATGGTTTTAATTATCTAACTATAGAAAGGCAAGGGAACAAGTATAGATTAACTTTCAAAAAACAAAGCTACTTTGATAAGTGTAATTTTTGGCAACAAGATAGAGGCGCCAAGCAAATACACAAGATTGAAAATATTTTTCATTTAACATATAATTTCCTTAGAATTAGAGCAATAAATTAAAGCAAAACTCTCTAATTAAGAAGAGAGAGAAAAATTACTTTAGCAAGGGTTAGGAAGATGGATTTTATAGAAATAAACAAAGAAAATAAAAAGACAATACTACTTATACATCCTCTGGGATTCACTGCAGAGGCAATGAAAAATTTAATAGCTGATAAGCTGCCAAGTGATTATAGATATATAATTCCAGAACTAGCAGGTCATGGTAAGTCGCAGGAAGTATTTATATCAATTGAGATTGAAGCGAAAAAAATTGAAAACTATCTGTTGGAAAAAGGCATAAGAGAAATAGACTTAGCCTTCGGGGCCTCCTTGGGTGGAGTGGTTCTCTTAGACTTATTAAATTCTAAAAAAATAAAATTTAACAAGTGCATCTTTGAAGCTTGTTCCCTGTCAGAAGGATCCAAAATAAAGGAAATTTTGGCTAGAAAGTTTGTGATGGATAAGCAAAAAAAGGCTCTTAAGGATAGGAAGTTCGCCCTAGATGAAATTGAAAAATTTTATGGAAAGCAATGGAGCAATATTATTGCAGACTCTCTTAGTGGCATGGATAAAAAAAGCGTGGCCAACCTTGTTAAGAGTTTTGTTTATGTAAAAGTCCCTAAGCTATCCAAGGCAGACCAAGAAAAATGTATTTTTTGTTACGGGTCAGAAGAATTTAATTTAAAAGATTCAAAAAAGATTATTGAGAAAAAACTTCCCAATGTAAAAATAAAAATTTGGAAAGGCTTTAACCACTGTGAAATCCTAGCAAGGAATAACTCATACTATTGCAGATTTTTAGAGGGCGAGTTAGGTTAAAAAACCAAAAGGAAATACATAGAAAATTATAGGCAGAAGAAATTGCTGCAAATCTTCTCTTCCTTGCATCAGACCAAGCAT
>NZ_KQ960230.1:0-28191 GCF_001553125.1 Peptoniphilus sp. DNF00840 | reverse complement strand
TCTTCCTTGCATCAGACCAAGCATCCAACATCAAGGGACAAATTTTGCTTTCAGACGGCGGACTTACTAATATGTAATTTAAATTTGAATTTTAAAGGTTCATGCAAGCTTTTTGCATGAATCTTTTTTTTGTATAAAGCTTTTGACTTCTAAGTAAATCAATAGGAGTATGAAAAGAAGAAATTGCTGACTAAGTGTGATAAAATAAAATTATAAATGAGATTACAAGGGGGATATTATGTCAGAAAATAAAAAAATTGCAATTCAAGAAACTTACGGCGAAAGATTTCAATACTGTTGGGGTTGTGGTCCAAAAAATCACGAAGGAATGCACTTAAGATCTTATCCATCTGAAGATGGAAGTGAGTGCATCGCAAGGGTCACTCCGGATTCAGTTTACACTGGTGGAGTTCCTGCCAACTTATTTGGTGGAATGATTGCCATGATCTTCGACTGCCACGGCACTGCTTCTGCTGCTTGGTTCAAGCACAGAGACCTTGGCCTTGAATTTAATGAAGACACAGTTATTGGCAGATTTATTACAGCAAGACTTGAAGTTGATTTTAAGAAGCCAACTCCAATGGACAAGGAAGTTACAGTTACTGCTACTGCTGAAGAAATTGGCGAGAGAAAGGTAATTGTTAACATGGTGATGGAAGCTGACGGCGAAGTTCGTGCCAAGGCAAGGATGGTTGCTGTTGGTGTAAAAGATAATATGTAAAGTTATTAGGAGACAAGTTCTCCTAATTTTTTTGTATAAATTTTTTGAAAATTATTTATAATGTAAGAAAAGATTAATGAGAGGGAGCCTATGACTTTAAAAAATAAAAAACTTTTATATATTTTTCTTTACTTGCTTTCCTTTGGGCAAGTTATTGGGACCTTGATTCTAATTAATAAAATTGAATTTATTCCAATGATTAACAACGTCATACTTGGTCTTAGCTATTTAGTTTTCTTTGGTCTACAAATTTTTTCTATTTATAAGATTTTAAATTTTAAGTTTAACAGGTACTTAAAGGTTCTTGTGGGTCTAATTTTAATAGGACTTTGCCTCATCTCAATGGCTTGCATACTTATGGTCTTTGCCTTTGCTGGCAAGGACAATCGACAAGTTACCTATGATGATGAAAAGTTTTACATCTTAGATGTGGGTTGGCTGGATCCAGCCTATGAAGTCTACAGAAAAAACTTCATCACTATGGACAAGCTAAGTGAAGATGAAATAAAAGATACCTTTGCTGATTTAATTAAGATTGAGGATGAGGACATAAGAGAAATTTTAAAAACTTTGATTTATGGAAGAGAAGGTCTTGATGATTCTAAAGCTGAAGAAGAAAATAAAAATCAGGATTTAGAGGAAGCAAAAGAGAATGAGGGAGTAGTAAAAGAAAACAAGGAAGAAGTTTTAAAAAATTTTGAAGTTTCTGATGCAATAAAGATAGAAAATTCTGATTATGGACTCCTTGAAGTTGACAGGGCAGGGGCAAGGTCTCGCTGGTTCCTTGTAAAAATTTCTGGCGACGATATGGAATTTATATCTGAACTGGGAGATACAAGTCCAGAAGCTTCTGGAAGGATGGATGAAGATGGGACCATCCACTTGGACTTCAAAGACATAAATAACAACAAGACCACTTACATTTCAAAAGACAAGGGAAGGACCTTTGAAAAAATAAAATAAATTTATAAGTCAGTGATGGAAGTCACTGATTTTTTCTTGCAAAAAATTTATTGAAGTCAAGAACAAATTTTGGTACTATAAATGTAACCAAAAACACCAGGTGATTTAATGGAAATAGAAAATGTAGTAATAGAAAATAAAATTGCCCAGTACAGGAAGGAACTTGGATTCTCTCAACATAAGCTAGCTAAGGCTGTGGGACTCAAGAGGAGGTCAATTATGGCATACGAGAACAACACCATTAGTCCAACCCTTGAGACAGCCTACAAGATCTGTAAGGTCTTGGGCAAGGACATCAAAGAAGTTTTTATATTTAAGTGAGGTTTTTATGGGATTATTATTTAACGACAAGAAGGAATTTAGTGACAAGGTGGAAAAAATTTTTGGCGATAGGGACAATTACCTTGTAGCCTTTAAGGCTAACGACGTAAAGACAGGACTGGCTAAGTTTATGATAATAGGTGGGCTCTTCTACACTATGGATTCATCAAGGACCTTTGTCCTCTACTTCAGCCCCAAGGGACTTTATGAAAGTGAAATTTCTAACTCAACAAAGAGGGACTTCTACCTCATGCCTTGGAATGAAATAGAAGAGTTTGAAGTTGATGAGAAGAATAAGAAGGTCATCATAAGCCTAAGGCACTTGGGCAAGAAGGTCATGTATGAAGTTGACTTTAAGGGCAAAATTTTTGAAGGCAATGAAGAGAGATATGAAGAATTAAAATCAAAGGATTGGAATAGGATATAAGAAAGACAAGAGGGACCTTGTTTGTCTGCACTCTTGGGTCAATATTAATCAATGGTGTGACAATTTTAAAAAAATAATTTTTGACGGCTCAGCCGTCTTTTTTCTTTTAGCAATTTATTTACAAAATCTTTACTTTGCCTTTAAAAATTAAGAATTATATTGTAAGATGAAATTGAAAAAAGATTTGGGAGGACTTATGTCAATTAATTATTTTATTGAACTATTAGGAGGACTTGCTCTTTTTCTTTATGGAATGGAAATGATGAGCTCGGGTCTCGAATTAGTCGCAGGTGATAGACTTAGAGTTGTCATTGAAAAGATGACATCGAACTTCTTTAAGTCGATTTTTGTCGGTGCTCTTGTCACTGCAATAATTCAATCATCTTCTGCTACTACAGTAATGGTTGTGGGTTTTGTAAATGCAGGCCTCATGACTATCTATCAATCTGTTGGAATTATTATGGGGGCCAATATTGGTACAACAATCACTGGTCAATTAGTAGCCCTAAACATTTCAACTATAGCACCTATAATTGCCTTTGTAGGTTTTTTATTGAACACCTTCTCCAAGAGTAAGAAGAAAAAATATGTAGGTCAAGCAGTTATTGGACTTGGATTCTTATTTATGGGTATGCAATTTATGAGTGACTCCATGGAACCCCTAAGGGACTACCCTGGATTTGCAACTTTGATGACGAAGTTTGACAACCCAATCCTGGGAGTCTTGGCAGGTACAGGTGTAACAGCCCTATTACAATCATCATCAGCATCCCTTGGTATCTTGCAAGCCGTTGCCAACCAAGGTGTAATATCACTCCACTCTGCCATGTATATAATCCTAGGATTTAACATTGGTACTTGTGTGACTTCAGTTTTATCTTCAGTTGGATCTTCTAAAAACGCAAGAAGGACTGCCCTAGTTCACGTTCTATTTAACATCATTGGTACAATAATTTTCGTATGCGCATCCTTTGTCATTCCAATAGACAAGATAGTTATAAGTTTCTCAAGGAACTTGCCGGCAGCAGAAATTGCCAACCTACACACCCTCTTTAACGTTGTGACAACAATTTTATTAATTCCTTTCTCCAAGAAACTTGCAGACCTAGCCTTCAAGATTATTCCTGGAATTGACAAGGAACAAGAAGAGATGTCTTTACAATACATCAACTTAAATGTAGTAAAGGATGCTCCAGCAACTTTTACTGACGTCAAAGCAGAAGTAAATAGACTTCTCAATGTAGTAGATAAAAACTATGAGGCATCTGTTGGGCTTTTAAGTAAATTCGATGAACAAGTTCATGAAGAAATCTTTAGAAGAGAAAAAGTTATTAACTACCTCAACAAACAAATTTCTGCCTTTATAATTGATTCGCTAGGCCTATCTATGAACGAGCAAACTTCTGCCAACTTCGCAGCCTACCTAAGAATATCTAGGGACATGGAAAGAATTGGGGACCACTCCAAAAATATTGCCGAAGTTGCCAAGTTAAAAAATGACGAAGGTCTATTGTTTACAGATGTTACCTTTGACGAATTGAGAGAAATTAACGCAATCATCGACAAGATGTTCCATTCCTTTGATGAAGATATGGAAAAAGAAGATAGGGTTCTCTTGATGCGTCAATCTAACGAGCTTGTTCAGAAAGAGGCATCAGCCTTTAGAAACAACCACATGATGAGGATGAGGGAAAAAATTTGTAATCCTGAATCAGGACTTCTATATGAAAAGACTCTTGCAGCTATGGAAAGAATTTCAGCTTATATATCCAATGCTGGCAAGCTTTCAATATGATAAATTAATTGAACTTCATAATGAAAATTAATCTGCCTTAGGGCAGATTTTTTTGTGAACTTAATTAGTTTGTAAGAGGTGATTAGGTCATAAGAACTTGTGAAGTCAGAGCTTCTTATAGACTTGTAAAAGTTTATAAAGTCGTGAATACTCATAAAGTTGTGAACAATTATAAAGCCATAGAAATTTATAAAGTTGTAGAATTTTATAAAGTCGTGAATACTTATTAAGTCCCAGAAGTTTATAAAGTCATCAAGGTCTACAAGAACATAAAAAAACATAAAGAAGCCAATAAAAGAAAATTTGTTTACAAACAGAAGTTTCAATGTTAGAATGACCTTGTAGAAAGATATAAGATTTGACTCCAAACAAGTCTCATTTTTAATTTATAAAGAGAGGAGAGCAGGACTTAATATGATTTACTTATACGATGGAACAATAGAGGGGCTCTTCACAGTGATCTTTAATGCCTACAAGGTCTTAGAAGAGGTGGATTCAATTTCAAAAAGAGTCAGCCAAGTTAATTCGAACAAAGAAAGGATCAAGTGCCCCACAGAAGAAGACAAGGCCATAAGGGTTAAGAAGTCTATAATAAAAAACTTCTCCTACTCCTTTTATGAGTCAGTCTTAAGGGTTTTTGCAGTGTCCAGTGAGAAGAAGGAGCTTGCCATAGCCAGGACCCTAAAGAAGCTTTACCTTCATGGCTTTTATTATCTTGAAAGTGATGATAAGGATGTAAAGGACTTTAAGAATTTATTAGATAGGGTCTCAGGAGAAATTAACTCCTACAAGAGTCTTCGCTTTGAAGAAAAGAAGGGACTTTTCTTTGCCAAGTTCCAACCGCAAAATGACATCTTATTTTTTGTTTACAGGCACTTTAAGAATAAGCTTGCCAACAAGAGCTTTGTCATTGCAGACTTTAGGAGGAATAAGGCAGTGATTTATAATGGACAAGAGGGAAAGTTCTTTGAATTTGAAATGTCAGAGGATATGAAGTCCACTGATGCCTTCTTTGACCTCTGGCTTTCCTTTTATGATGAAGTTGCCCCTGACAAGAGAAAGTTTGATAGGGAAGGAATGGGAGATATGCAAAGAAGTTATTGGAGTCATATGGCAAATATGCCTGGGGCAAGGAGAAGGGAAGTCAAATAAAAAATTCCTTCAGGGGTATAATTAAGTTGGGAGGAAAAAATGGAAAAGAATAGAATTGCAAACTTAGATACTTATGTGGAAAAGACTTATCCTGGGGCAAGACTTATTGAGTCCAGCGACTTGGAACTGCCAGACTTCTTGCAAAGGGATTTTCAAGATAGCCACAACAACTGCACCATAGCAAGCCTCACTAGGCTTATAAATTATTACTTCAAAGACAAGGACAAATTTGAAATTTACGATGAAGTATTTGGCATTGCCAAGAAAAATGGTTACTTCAAAAGCATTGGCACCCTTCCTATAATGATCTCTCACATTGCCAACTCCTACTTCAAGAAAAATAAAATTGCCATAAGGGCAAGGGGGATTTACCTTGGCAACTTTTACTCCCACGTAAAGGATGAGATTGATAACTTTAGACCCCTTCTCATGAACTTGGGATCAGGTTATTACAAGAACCACTCCCTAGTTGTTTCAGGCTACTCAATTTATAGGTTCAGGGGAATGAAGCTAAAGTTCTTACACGTTTACGATGGTTGGAACAAGAGTAAGTCCTACATTGACTACAACGACCTTAGGGGATTTATGAAGTTGCCAATTTTTTCTTACAATGTCTTTAGCGTTGACATATTAGAAGACTTGTAATAAAGTTTAAGACCAGATAGGTGATTAAATGGAAAAAAATTATTTGAAATTTTTGGTGTCGGAACTTATCTTTGTGAGAGAAGACACACTTATAAACCTAATCCCCAAGACTGAAAAGAAGTACAGGGAAATCTTTGGGGACTTAGAAAATTATGTAGATACCTTAAACTTAAATATTAGAAAGCTTAGAAGAAACTTAAAACTCTTGGATAAATTTTCTCCTGACCTTGCAAAGAAGAAGGCAGAGGAAGAATTTGAAAGAGACTTTGAAGAGCTTAGGGAAGATGAGAACTTTGACAGTCAGTCAAGGGACTTAGATGAAGACAAACTTAGGGAAGTTGAGGACCTTTTTAGGCAGGCAATCTTTTATTACAGTCCCAAGCTTAATGACTTTTCTATAGAAGAGTTTGACCAAGCAAGAGAGGCCTTTAAAAAGGCTGACAAGGAAGGGCTTGAAGAATTTTTAAAGAAGGACAAGCCAAGGGAACTTGAGATGACCAATGAACAACTTGAAATAATGAGGGAGGACCTAGAGATAGAAACTTCTATTTTGTTTGAAAGATTTCCCCTCAACCAGTTGGACATGCTTGAGGATAAGGAAGCCATAGACTTCAACTTAAACAGACTTAAAAATGTCTACGAAGAATACCAAGAAATTTATGGGAGTCTTGGCGAAGAATTAAATATTAAAATTGCAAAAAAAGAAACTACCTCTTAAAAAATTTTTATGAGGTAGTTTTTTTATACTTGTTGTTTATTATTTTTGTAGCCACTAGACTTGAGAGACCTCCCAGGACAAGGCCTGCAAGGACATCTGTGGGATAGTGGACTGATAAATACATACGTGAAAATCCTATTAAGGCAGCCAAGACAAGGGCAAGAAGGCCTTGCTTTTTATTGTAATAATAAATTGTAAAGGCTGCTGCAAAGGATGAGCCTGTGTGACCTGATGGGAAAGAATAACCCATAGGTGGCTTAATCAAAAGATTAAAGGCTTCAACAATAAAGGGTCTTGGTCTTCCAATGATGGGCTTCAAAATCACAAGTCCCACAAGAGAAAAAATAATTAAACTAAGGAATAGGTTAAGAGCCTTCCTCTTTGAGTCCTTATTTTTTTGGAAGAGAAGAATAAGACCAAGGGCAATCCAAAAGAGTCCCCCATTGCCAAGACTTGTTATGAAAATCATAAGCTTGTCTAGGATGGGGGAGTGAATGGATTCTAAAAATTTTAAGAAGTGTAATTCCATCTTAATGTTTTTCTTTGAACTTATTCTTGATGAACTGAACAAAGTCCTTTAGGTTTTTCTTTAGATAAGTTTCCTTGTGATAAACTATGTTATAAGGTCTAGTAACATCTAAATCACTAATCTTGTGCAAGATGACATCTTCATCGTTGAAGGAGGACTTAGTTCCAAAGGATAAGACATCGGATGACTTAACTATATTAATGACCATATCCTTGTTCTTGCAGATGTATTTAATATCAATTGGAATGTTAGTCTCTCTCAAGTAAGAATGAAAAGCTTTCATTGATTGTTCCCCTAGGTATCCCAAGGCAAACTTTCTATCCTTTAGATCATCGTGGTCTAGGACAGGCTTGTCTTTTAAATCAGAATACTTAGATGAAATAATAAGAATTTCATCCTTGTAGAAAGGAACAGAAACAACCTTATCAGTATCTGCGTCTCCGTCAATAATTGCCAGGTTAATCATACCTGCATCTAATTGTTTAAGTAACTCTTCACGTACGTCGACATAAACTCTAATCTTTATATCGTCGTGTAATTTTTCATATTCATTTATAATTTCTAAGAGAAATTTTGAGCTAAAGTATGAACTAACTCCAAGGGTAATACTGTGACCAGTAGAAGAACCTTGTAAGAAAATAACAGTATTTTGAAATTGTTCCAAAATATTATTGGCATTATCCAATAGTCTTAAGCCAACATCTGTTATGTATAGTTTTTTTGAAATCCTATCGAAGAGTTTTACATTATATTCAGTTTCAATTTGTGAAATTGCATGAGAAACAGTTGGCTGAGAAATTTTTAAATTTTCGGCAGCCTTGGACATATTTTTTGTCTTACAAACTTCGATGAATATTTCTAAATCTCTAATTGTCATAAAAACCTCCTTTAAACATATTCTATTATCATATTTAATAAAAATCAAGGATTTATAGAGTAAAGCTTATAATTTTATTTTCGTATTTATTTTAAAAAGCCTATAAGCACGAAGATTACTATGTTAACCTTGGTTAAACAAAAAAATAGACCAAGTTTTAAGGACTTAGTCTATCAAGATTTATTTATATTATATTTTTTAAAATTCTCTAACCATGACTTGTCCTTGGCAAGCCTATCTTTAAAGACTCTCTCCTTCTTCATGTAGTCAATGAAGAAGTCGTTAAACTTTTCTGCGCCAGAGACGTTAAGGTGATGGGGATCATAGAAGTTCTTCTTAGAGAGTCCCATCTCATGATAAAAGTCGTTAAAGTCGATAAACTTTGCTCCACGATCTTCTAAGTATTTACTAAAGACCTTAATGTTATCTTTATAGTAAGAGTAAGAATAAATTGGTGTCTTAACAAAGTAGACCTGAGCTCCATTTTTCTTACAAGTTTCTATTATCTCATCAATGGCTCTTAAGTTTCCCTTTAAATAAGTTTCCTCGTCAAAATTTTTTATGGACTCCATAAGTTGTTCCTTATCCTTAATGACATCTTTTTTAAAGTCCTGACTTTGATCCTTTAAGAGGACGTAGCCCTTGAGGTAGTCATTGTAAGTTGACTTGTCAAAGTCGTAGTCTTCATCCTTTAGTTCATCCCATCTGGAGTGGTAGGCAACAAGGGGGAAGAGGGCAGGAGCCTTAAAGCCTCTTGGCACTTTTGTCCCTATCATTATGAGTTTATTGATTGACAAGGGAAGGTAGTCGGAGTAAGAATTTACAACTCCCAGGTCTTCGGTGATATTGAAGATACCTCCATAGATGTCAACAAAGATGACCTTAGGATTTTTTCTCTTAAAGGCTTCCTTTACATAAGTTGCTGTAATCTTTAGGGGTTGCTTCTGAGAGCTTAAGACATAGGACTTTAGACCAGTCTTTTCATAGATATAAAGGGGTTCAAAGGAGCAGTAGGCGTGACTTGTCCCAAAGAACATTACATCATAGTCTTCCACTTCGTTAAAAAAGCCACCAATTTTATTTCCCATGTCCCAAGGTCCTGAAAGGGACTTTCTCATAAATAAATTATTAAGTTGTAGGCAGGCAAAAATTAAGATGCCAAGAAAAATTATAGATTTTGAAATTCTCAAAAATTTTTTCATTAAACCACCTAAAACTGAAAATAAATAAAGGCTGACTCAGAAAACTCTGGACCATAAATTCCATAAATTATTATTCCTAGGAGAAAGGCAAGGTAAACTATCCACCTTATTGGTAGGAAGAGTCTTAAAATTTTTTCTGAAAGATCTATCTTATTGTACTTTATGATGTCAAAGACAAGTAAGACAAGAAGACCCACTCCAAGAGGATAGAGGTTAGCAAGACCAAACATTGAATTTGTAATTTCTCCTAGGAGATTGTGACTTGATGGGTTCTTAAGAATTCCCAAGATGTAAGTATTAGCCTGGTGGATGTTCTCTGCCCTAAAGTAGATAAAGGCAAAGACAACAATGACTAGGGTCACGATCCTCCTGAAGAAGTCCAATAGAAAATTTGGTTTTTTATTTTTATTTATTCCAAGTATGCTTTCAATTACATTAAAGACTCCGTGGATAAGACCCCAGAGGACAAAGGAAAGTTCTGCTCCATGCCAAAGTCCTGACACAAGGAAAACTATTAAGAGGTTTAAACACTTCCTAAAAGTCCCCTTCCTGTTACCACCAAGAGGGATGTAGAGGTAGTCCTTAAACCAAGTGGAAAGGGATATGTGCCAGCGTCTCCAAAATTCTGTGATGGATTTTGAGAGGAGGGGTTCCTTAAAATTATCCATGAGGTCAATGCCAAGAATTTTTGCAGACCCCTTTGCCATAATTGAATAGGAATAAAAGTCGCAATAAATTTGTAGGGTAAACAAGAAGGCACCAAGTAATAAAAATTCCTTCGAATGAGTTTGGTAATTAGCGAAGGCATCGTTGACAAAAATTGCAACCCTGTCTGCAAGGACCAACTTCAAAAACATTCCGTAAGTAAAAAGTTCTAGTCCCCTAAGAAGATTATCATAAGAGAACTTCTTGGGATTTTTTATTTGTGGAAGAAGGTGAGTACTTCTTTCAATGGGACCTGCCACAAGTTGGGGGAAGAAGGAGACGAAGAGGGCATAGTCAATGAGTGACTTCTCAGCTTCAAGGTCCTTCCTGTAGACGTCAATTGTGTAGCCAAGAGCCTGGAAGGTATAAAAGGAAATCCCAACGGGAAGGAGAAGGTCAAGGGCAATGTTAAAGTTGCCTCCCGAGATCTTACTTGCCAAGTCCATGAAAAAGTTAAAGTACTTAAAGATAAATAGGATGCTAAGATTTATAAAAAAGCACAAAAAGACAGCAAGCTTCATCCTAGCCTTGGAGTCACGATTGTTTTCAATAAAGACACCTGTCAAGTAGGTGATGAGAATTGAAAGTATCATGAGGAAGGTGTACTTCACATTCCAAAAGCTATAAAATGTAAGGCTTGCCAAGAGCAAAAATATATTTTTAAATCTTCCCCTGAGTAAGTTGTAAAAAATTACAACTAGGGGGAGAAAGATTAGATATTCAAAAGAATTAAAAAGCATAAAATCCTCCAATTACTACATAATATAGTAAAAATTGGAGGATTTCAATAAATTATTATCCAGCTAATAGGCTCATCTTGTACTCCTTAGGAGTCTTGCCTGTGTACTTTTTAAATGTCATTGTGAAATGAGGTTGAGAAGAAAATCCACACTCATAAGAGATGTACTCAAGAGTCTTCTTGTCTTCCAAAAGAAGTTTCTTTGCCTTGTTAGTCTTTAAAGTGTTTAGGTATTGGCAGAAAGTAAAGCCAGTTTCTTCTTTAAAAAGTGAACAAAGATAATTTTTTGAAAGATGAAGTTTGTTTGCAAGGTCTTCAAGTCCAAGTCCCTTGCTAAATTCTTCGTTAATAATTTTTAAAGCCTTGTCGATGATTTCGTTCTTAGAAAAACTTAGGGCATCGAGAAGGGAGTTTGAATAAGCTTCAATTAAGTCGTGACCAATGAGTTTAACATCTGCCTCAGTAAGTGAACCTTCAAGCCTATTTGAAAATTCTGTATGTAGGTAAGTAAGGTCCTTGTTGTATGTAATTAAAAAGTATGTATACAGAAAAGTGTTTAAGTTTTCTACTTGCCTTTTAATCTCGTCAAGAGAAGATGTTTTACCGCAACAAGAAATTTTTTCGAAGATTTCTGTGGCACATCCAAGTAACTCGGGTCTTGTCATTTGTGCAAGATCAAGATAATTTGTCATAATATCCTCCTATGTGATTTGTAAATTTTATTTATTAAATTTTCTTAATTTCTTAACTTAGGTTAATTATAAGCCAAATGATATCTAATATCAATAGGGAAATATAATTATTTTTAAAATTTGTCAATTGATAGATAAGACCTTGGTCATCAAGTTAGGATAATTTATAAATTTTAAAGACCATTAAAAACATTAATGAATTTTGTTTAATTTTAAAAAATTTGCTTTATATTAGAAGAAATAAGGCTTAGAAGGTTTTAATTTTTATCAAATAGCATATAATAGGATAGAGGAGGGATTACTGTGACAATTTCAAAGGATAAAATGATAGAACTAGAAAAGAGAACAATAGATGAATACAAAATTGATTCTCTTATTTTAATGGAAAACGCAGGGATGGGAATTTATCGTGAAATTAATCAGTATAATTCCTACACAATAGTATGCGGTAAGGGAAACAACGGTGGCGATGGACTTGTCATTGCAAGACACTTGATCTTAAATGGCAAGCTCGTTGAAGTCTTTGTTGTTGGCAAGAAGATGACAAGAGAATTTTCTAAAAACCTTGCGATCTTAGAAAAGCTTACCCAAGTAAAATATATTGATGATGAAGATGACTTTGATGACTTAGTGGAATCTATGGAAGTCAATGAAGTTACCGTCGATGCAATTTTTGGCATAGGACTAAACAGACCCCTCAATGATTTTTATAAGAAACTAATTAATCTTATTAATGCCCACGGCAACTATATTATTGCAGTTGACATCCCATCGGGTATGGACGCAGACACAGGTGACGAGTATGGAGCTTGCCTTGGGGCTAACATTACTTATGCCATATCTGATATAAAGGATGGTCAGCTATTAAATAGTAAGGTTGGAGAACTTAAGAAAATTTACATAGGGATTGTGAGGTATATGGATGAGTAGAAAAAGAAAATCAAATAGAAATATAAATTTAACAGAGGGCTCAATTATCCAAGGGATAATTTTATTTGCCATCCCTCTACTTCTCACAAACTTTTTGCAACAGCTTTACAACACAGCTGACCT
Source organism: Peptoniphilus sp. DNF00840 (assembly GCF_001553125.1). NCBI lineage: Bacteria > Bacillati > Bacillota > Tissierellia > Tissierellales > Peptoniphilaceae > Peptoniphilus > Peptoniphilus sp. DNF00840. The sequence goes on along the minus strand of NZ_KQ960230.1, from coordinate 15,652 downwards.
TATGATAGTGGGAAGGTTCGCTGGCAAGAACCCCATGGCAGCAGTTGGTGCAACAGGACCAGTTTCCAACTTATTAATTGGACTCTTTCTTGGACTTACAACTGGTGCCTCTGTAATAATTTCACTTTACTACGGGTCCAACGATAGGGAGGCCTTAAAGAGGTCTGTAGGTTGTTCTTACTTCCTTGGATTTGTTTCAGGACTTTTGATAACAGTCTTTGGTTACTTTACAACACCCTTCTTCTTGAGGATAATGGACACGCCCCAAGAAATTTTACAAGACGCAACAACTTATATGAGAGTTTTCTTCTTGGGTACAGTTCCTATACTTATTTACAATATGGGAGCTTCAATCCTAAGGGCAACTGGTGACTCCAAAAGACCTTTTAACTTCTTATGTGTTTCTGCATTAGTAAATATTGTCTTGGACTTAATTTTCGTTGGCTACTTACAAATGTCAGTCCTTGGTGCTGGGTTAGCAACTCTTGCTTCTCAAGTTACATCAGCAATACTTGTAACATATTCACTATTAAAGGCTGACTCATCCTACAAGCTTAGGAAGAGTGAAATCAAACTTCACAAGCATGAAGCTAAGAGGATTTTTGAAGTTGGAATACCAACAGGAGTTCAAACAGCACTCCTTTCTCTGACCAACGTAATCTTCCAAGCAAAGATAAACTCCTTTGGTCCTAATGCTATAGCCGGTGTTGCTGCAGAAGGAAGGATTGATGGCTTCATATTTATGTCCCTACAAGCTATTGCCCTTGCGGCAACAACCTTCTCAGGACAAAACTTTGGAGCCAAGAAGTTTGACAGACTTCGTGAAGGTATGAGGGTATCCCTAATGATTGTATTTGGAATTTCATTTATCCTATCACTTATTGCCTACTTCTTAGCAAGTCCATTAATAGCAATCTTTAACCCAGACCCAGGTGTAGTTGCTTATGGTGCCGACTTCCTAAAGATTTTAAGTCTTGGCATTTGGTCCTTTGGACTTTCAGAAACAATCTCTGGCTTCATAAGAGGAAGTGGACACGCTATGGGACCAATGATCATTTCCCTTCTTACAATTTGTATATTGAGACTTGTTGTAGTTCACTTCGCAATGCCAATATTCAATTCAATAAGAGTTATCTCAGTTATCTATCCAGTTTCATATTTTGCTAACTTGGTGATTATGGCTCTTTACTTTAAATTTGGAAGTTGGAGAAAAGATTTTGATATGTAAATAAAAATTAATAAGTTATTACAAATTGGCACCTAATTGGTGCCTTTTTTAATTGCAATGAAGTCAAGCTTTATTGTAAACTATAATTAAAATATAAGAAGCAGTGATACTATGAAGAAAAAAACTTTAATCTTAATAAGTCTTCTTGGCTTGGGAATTTTTTTTGCCATCTACAACTTCAATCGCTATCCAAAAAAAGTTGTGGCACAAATTCTTTACACAGTTGACGATAGGGTCTTTGCCTTTGTAGATAAAAACATCCAAGACTTTGGTTTTGCAGATATCTTCAGAAAGGTCAAGGAGAGTGGCGACTACGGAATAAGGCTGAGCCTTGAAGATAATAAAAATGATAAATTAAATATAATCAACTTCCAAAGTCCCAACAAGAAGGAGAGCTACTACCTAGAGAGAAGAGAAGTTGACCACAAGATAAAAACCTATGGAGAAAAAATTGTAAATAGCGACGTCTATCTCTACAGGAGAGACATCTCCGACTTGCCACTTTACATTGATAGGAACACCATGGTCAACCTAGCTCGTGACTCCAAGGTTATGTTTGATCTTGGCTATGACATTACAAACAAAAAATTATTTCTCCCACCAGTTTCACTTTCTGAGAAGAACACAGAACTTAAAAAGTATGTGAAGAAGGAGTGGGCAGGGACAATAAGAAGGACCAAGGTAAAAAAACTTTCAGGAAGGTCTTATGAAGTACAGGTAAGGTCTAAAGATTTAAAAGACCTCTTTGCAAAGATAGAGGACTTTTATTATGAAGAAGACTACTTCCCTTACACTTACCTTGCAGACCTATTGAGAAGAGAATTTGCAAAAATTTCAAGGGACTTAGACAAGAGGGACCAAATAATTTTCTACATCTACACAGATAAGGACAGGAACCTCTTGAGGCTAAAGTCCGACGACAACAAGTATGCCATTGCCATAAAAAACTACATGGAGTTAAAACTTCCAGACACTAGGATCTACATCGAGCCAGAGGAAAATGAAAAGCTAAGGACCCTAAAGGGAAAGATAAACAATAGGTCCTTTAGGATGTCCTACAATCCCGACTCCAAAATACTCATCTATCACGATGGTAAGACCTTAATAAATGCCAGATTTTATAATTTTGTAAGATCAAAGAAGTTTAAACTTATTGCAGATATAGATGGTGGGGAAATAAAAAAATTAAATTTAAATTTCTACACAATTCCAGAAAAAATTAACAGGGAGAAAAATTATATAGAAGTTTTGAAATTAAAAGAAGAAGATTGGCGAAAGCTAATAGGGGATGAAAAAGATGAAAAATGATATAAATAACAAGGACAGACTAATATTTAGGATCCTAATAGACTCACTGATGGTGGGAGCCTTGGCAGGATTGTTCTCTGTCCTCTACAGATTTGTGATAATGAAGATGGACTCCTACAGGGCCATCCTCTACAAGGAATTTAATTTAAGGTCCCTATTAATATTAATAGTTTTGGGAGCTGTGATTTCCTTTGTAATTTATACTTTACTAAAGTGGGCACCCCTATCAGGAGGCAGTGGAATCCCACAAATACGTGGAGAAATATTGGGTAAGTTTAGGATGGAAGAAATTCCAACCCTAATTTCCAAAATCCTTGGAGGTGGCTTGGGAAACCTCATGGGATTTTCTCTTGGAAGAGAGGGTCCATCAATTCAAATGGGTGGAGCAGCAGCTAAGTCCCTTGGCAAAATCCTAAATAGGCCACCAGATGAACTCAAGTATATGATAACAGCAGGAGCAGCGGCAGGACTTGCAGCAGCCTTTAACGCACCTATGGCAGGTTGTATCTTTGCCTTAGAAGAACTTCACAAGTCCTACTCAAAGTTTGTCCTCTTACCAGCCCTTATTGCATCAATAACAGCAAACTACATTTCCTTTGTGATAATGGGTGAAGAAACATCCTTCTCCTTCTTTGTAACAGAGTCCCTACCAATGAAACTCATTTGGGTTGCCATCCTAATAGGAATCATGACAGGCATAGTGGGAGGAGCCTACAACTACTTAATAACAAAATTTCAAGACCTCTTCAAAAAAATAAATTCAAAAATTGTAAAGTATGCCCTACTAATGGGAGTTACAATTCTTGTTGGCTATATGTTTTTTGAAGGAACAGGGGGAGGTCATGGTCTCTTAGAACACATGGCGAGAGAAAGATTTGCAGTAAAATATATACTAGCAATCCTCTTGGTAAAATTATTTTACACAAGCTTTTGCTACGGCTCAGGAGTCCAAGGTGGAATCTTCCTACCAGTTCTTGTAATAGGAGGGTCATGCGGAGCCCTAGTCTTTGCCTTCCTAGACAAGAGCTTTGAACTAGATGCCTTTTACATCAACTTCATAATCTTGGGCATGAGTGGAATCCTTGCATCAGTAGTGAGAAGTCCAATCCTCTCAATAATATTGGTATCAGAAATGACATCAACCTTTGAACACTTAATAGCCCTATCCATTGTAGTAGTAGTTTCATACTACGTGGCAGAAGCCTTAAGAGTCGCACCAATTTACGACACCCTCTTTGAAAGACAACTAAAGGACAAAAACTTATTAAGTCCTAAGGAAAGAGAACTTGGCGACTACTCAGTCTTTGAATACACAATCACAGATGACTTCAAAAATATGGGCAAGGACCTAAGAGATATAAAATTTCCAAAGCATCTTATAATAATGTCCATCGAAAGAGATGGAATAGAATTTGTCCCAACAGCTGACGACTTGATCTTGCTTGGCGACAAAGTCACAGTATTAATAAGTGCAGAAGACGCCCTAGACATTGACGAATTTTTTAGGGGCGAATAAAAATTTTAAAATTGATAAAAAGAAAGAAGTGCAGGTTAATTTTCTTGCACTTCTTTTGCTTTTAAATTTAATTTTACAGACTTTCTAAATATTTTTTAACTTGTGGACCTACATAAGCCTTGCCGTCTTTTAAGAGGATAGGTCTCTTAACTAGCATGCCGTCAGTTGATAGGAGTTTAAAGATTTCATCTTCTGTCATGTCATTCTTCTTGTCCTTTAGGTTTAGTTCTCTATACCTAACTCCTGATGTGTTAAAAAGTTTGAAGACGTCAACTCCTGCTTGGTCTTTAATTTTTTTCAGTTCATCAACACTTAAGAGGTCCTTGTCGATCTCTCTGTAGTTGTAGGAAATATTTCTTTCTTGCAAAAGCTTTTCTATATTCTTGCAAGTGCTGCATCTTTTGTATCCGATTAATGTGTTCATAATAGCCTCCTTCTATGTCAAATTATACTACAAGAAATTATAAAAAGATTTTAAAAATTTTTGTAAAGAGTGTTTACATTTTACTTTTTCGTGGTATACTAATAATAGTACAAATTAAGATTAATGTAATGAAGTAATAAAAAGCTTTTTAGATTTTTCTTATTTGTGAACAATGACAATTCCATCCAATAAAAAGAAAAAACGTATTTGATTTTATTAAATTTATTAGCCTCCCATTAAAAAGGCTTTTATATAAATTGAAATTGAAGATGTAATTAAAGTACGATGGTAAATAGTTTAGTAAGTAATTGTTATTTACTCTAAGTTTTTATATAAATGGCAGAAAGTCCTAGAGTTGGGAGCTTTCACAAAGGTTAATTTATATAGGGCTTTGGTAAAAAAAGAATATAGGTGATAGATGTGATTGAACCAAAAAGTTTAAATTGGATGGAATTAAGTATTTGAAAAGAATGTCTTTAAATTAATTAATTGATTGAGGACATTCTTTTTTTATGAATTTTTTTTAAGTGGGTCTAGGATATTTAAAAATTTTATAAACTAATAGGGTCTTTACTTAGTCTTAATAGAAAAATTTGCTTACTTAATAAATTATTAATTTAGAAATAGAAAAAAGTTTTAGAATAAAAAGTTAAAAAATTTATAAGAGAAAAAATTATAAACAGTCAACTAATATAAAGTTATAATTATTTTTTAGGATAAAACAAAATAAAAATCTACATAAAAAATCTCCACCTATTGCACATAAGTGGAGATTTATTTTCATTTAATTAACTTTTATCAATCTTCTTTTGCTAAGATTTTTGCAGCCATTTCCTTACCGAAGTCGATAAGTTGTTTTAATTCTTCGGAATTTGCTGCGCCTTGGATTTCAAGTTGAGTGTCAAGCACATTGTACTTGCCATCTTCCATATATTTCTTTAGATTTTTTAGGGCTCCACCTGACCAAGAGTAGGAACCGAAGATTCCCCAGTAGTTGTTCTTCATTCTTTGGTGAGAAACTTCTGTCAAAAGGTAGTTCATTGGAGGGAAGAGGTTGTTGTCGTAAGAACAAGATCCCAAGATAACTCCCTTGTATCTCCAGATGTCAGAAAGTAGGTAGGAATAAGAAGTCTTTGTGATGTCACGAACCTTTACATTCTTAATTCCACCTTCAGAAAGTCCCCTTGCAACTGCTTCTGCCATTGTTTCTGTGTTACCGTACATTGATCCGAAGATTACTACACAGCCTTCAATAGTTTCTTGCTTAGCAAGTGATGTATAGATGTCGATAATCTTTTGTGGGTTCTTTCTCCAGATTGGTCCGTGGTCTGGACAAATTAATTCAATATCAAGACCTTCTAACTTATTAAGAGCTTTTAAGGCTTGTGTTGCATACTTACCAACAATGTTGATGAAGTATCTTGTTGTTTCTTCTAGGTAGTTTGAATCATATTCGATTTGGTCGTCGAAGATGCCACCGTCAAGAGTTCCAAAGCCACCAAAGATATCTTGTGAGAATAGAGTCTTAGTTGCTTCTTCGTAGGCAACCATTGATTCTGGCCAGTGAACCATTGGAGTCATGTAGAAAGTTAACTTTCTATTACCAAGTTCTATAGTTTCTCCTTCTTTAACTTCGATGATGTTGTCTGTAACTTCGTAAAAGTTCTTTAACATTGCAACAGCCTTCTTGTTTGTAACAAGTTTTGCATCTGGATAGATGTCCAAGATTGACTTAATTGAAGACGTGTGGTCTGGTTCCATGTGATTGATTACTATGTAATCAATTTTTTCATTTTCTCCAATAATTTCATGAATTTTTTGAATGTAATCGTCAATTGTGTTAACTCTTACTAGGTCAAAAAGTATATTTTTATCTCCCTTTAACACATAAGAGTTGTAAGCAACACCCTTTGGTAGTGGCCACATTCCTTCAAATAGTTCAGTCTTTCTATCATTTGTACCTATAAAATAAATATCGTCTTTAATAGGTACTGACAATAAGTTTTCCATAAATCCTCCTTATATTTTATAAAATAAAGACTTAAGTTTAAGTCCTTGATCTTAACCATTTAATAAAGTTAAATTACCCTAACTTACATACCCCATAATTATAATAAAAATCAGGAATTTATTTTTTAGTAAAATTCTAAAAAGTCGTGTCTCTCGCCCTTTTCCTTGTAGCCAAGAATTTGATCTATGTTGACATTTTCTGTAGCACGCAAGATGTTTATGTCCACGTTTTTGTTTTCTTTCTTTAACTCTTCGATGAGGTCTTTGATAAAGAACCTCTTGTTACCAGACTGCTTTTGCGTAACAGTGCAGGCACAGTCAAGAGCAGAAAGGCCAGTGGACTTCATAAACCTAATAATAGCTTCTTCTCTCACAAGATACATGGGCCTAATGAGTTCTAAGCCTTCAAAGTTTTTGGATTTCAACTTTGGCATCATCGTCTTGAAGTCGCCAGCGTAGATTATATTTAAAAGAACTGTCTCAATAACATCATCAAAGTGATGACCAAGGGCAAGCTTATTGCAGCCAAGCTCTTGTGCCCTGTTGTATAAGTTGCCTCGACGCATCCTTGCACACATATAACAAGTTGATCCACCTTCTGACAACTTCTCAGCAACGGAAAAGACATCAGAGTTGTGAACCTTGACAGGGATTCCAAGTTTCTCACAGTTGTACTCCAACCTCTCTCTATTCTCAGGAAGGTAGCCTGGGTCCATGGCAATGAATTCTAACTCAAAGGGAACCTTGTTGTGCTTCTTGAGTTCTTGCAAGAGCTTGGCAAGAGTTAGCGAGTCCTTGCCACCTGATATGGCAACTGCAATCTTGTCGCCAGGGCTAATCATTTCATAATTGTTGATCCCCTTGACGAATTTTTTATAAATATCTCTCCTGTAAGTTTTTATTAGGGACCTTTCTATGTCCACAATGCTTTTAACTTTTTCCAAAAATTTCACCTTTACCAATCTATTGTTATTATAGCATAGTTATTACTAATTAATAAGAATTTGAAAATCTTTAAGAGCCTCTTCATAGAAAAGAAGCTCGCAAGAAATTTTTCTTAAAAATTATAACACAAGTAGACTTTTATAAAAATATTTTTGGGCATATATAAGAGTAAGAGCCATTAGATTATAAAAAAAATCTCCTTTGTGTTATAATCTAGGTAATTAACTAAGGGTATCTAGGGAGCCTAGATGAAAGAAAAGGAAGTATAAAATGGTAAATTATAATGTGAAGAAAAATTACACCTTGCTTGTTGATTTCTATGAACTCACAATGGCCAATGGTTTTTTTAAGGAAGGACTAAGAGACAAGACTGTCATCTTTGATATGTTCTTTAGAGAAGTGCCTGACAACGGAGAGTACACAATTGTTGCTGGTCTTGAACAACTTATTGAGTACATGGAAAATCTTCACTTCTCAGATGAAGACATAGACTTCTTAAGAGACAAGGGAGTTTTTAACGAAGAATTTTTATCTTATTTAAAGAATTTTGAATTTAAATGTGACGTTTGGGCAATGCCAGAAGGAACTTTAGCCTTCCCTGGCGAGCCACTTATAATAGTAAGGGGTCCAGCTATCCAAGCTCAAATGCTAGAGACTATGGTCTTACTTACAATTAATCACCAATCTATGATTGCGACTAAGGCATCAAGAATTGTTAAGCAAGCTAAGGGCAGACCAGTTGTTGAGTTTGGATCAAGAAGAGCCCAAGGATATTCTGCAGCAAATCTTGGAGCAAGGGCAGCCTACATAGGTGGTTGTGCAGGAACAGCTAACACCTTGACAGACAAGATGTTTGGAGTGCCAGCTCTTGGTACTATGGCCCACTCCTGGGTTCAAATGTTTGACACAGAACTAGAAGCCTTTAGGGCCTTTGCAAGAGTTTATCCAGACAACTGCCTACTTCTTGTTGACACTTACGACACTCTTAAGGAAGGTATCCCTAATGCCATCAAGGTCTTTGACGAAGAAGTTGTAGCTCGTGGCTTTAGACCTAAGGGCATAAGAATTGACTCTGGAGATATAACATATATTTCCAACAAGGCGAGAAAGATGTTAGATGATGCAGGCTATAAAGATGCTAAGATTATGGCATCAAACTCCTTGGACGAGTACACAATTCGTACAATACTTAACCAAGGTGCAAAGCTTGACTCCTTTGGAGTTGGGGAAAGACTTATCACATCAAAGTCATCTCCAGTCTTTGGTGGAGTTTATAAACTTGTTGCCACAGAAGATGAAGATGGAAATATAATTCCAAAGATTAAAATTTCTGAAAACGTGACAAAAATTACTACACCAGGCTTTAAGGAACTTTACAGATTTTATGAAAATGAAACTGGCAAGGCCATGGGCGATGTAATTGCCCTAAGAGATGAAGAAATCCCTAAGGACAAATACGAAGTCTTCCACCCAATTTACACTTGGAAGCGAAAGACTCTTACAGACTACACAGCTAAGAAGGTTCTTGTCCAAATTTATGACAAGGGTGAACTTGTTTACAAGATGCCAAGCCTTGATGAAATAAGAGCAAGGGCTGATGCAGAACTTGATACCCTTTGGGAAGAAACTAAGAGACTTGACAATCCAAGTGAATACATTGTCGACTTGTCAGAAAAACTTTGGCAACTAAAGGATGACCTATTAAAGAAGCACGGAAAAAATTAAAATAAAAGTGAGGGAAGAGTTATATGCAGTACTACGGAAATGTTTTTAGACCGCCAAGTGAGGCTAGGTCACTAATAATTCAAGCTACAGTGGGTTGTTCTCACAACAACTGTACCTTTTGCTACATGTACAAGGAAGATGATTTTAGGATAAGACCCCTTGAAGATATAAAGAAAGACCTAATAGAAATGAGCTCCTATGGAGATTATTTTGAAAGGATCTTCTTGGCAGATGGAGATGCCTTGGTATTAAAGACAAAGGACCTTGTTGAAATCCTAAGGACAATAAAAAGATATTATCCCAACGTTAAGAGGGTTTCATCCTATGCAACTGCCCAAGATATAAATAGAAAGTCCCTAGAAGAATTAAAGGAACTTAGGGCTGAAGGACTTGAGATGCTCTACATTGGTTTCGAAACTGGAGATGAAGAACTCCTAAAGGAAATAAAAAAAGGGGTAACTTATGAAGAATATGTGACTGCCATGAAAAAGGCAAAGGAAGCAGGTTTTATAACTTCTGTCACAATCATAGCAGGTCTTGGTGGAGTAGAGGGCATGGAGAGAAATGCAATAGGAACTGCAAGATTAGTTTCAGAAACTAAGCCAGACTTCTTGGGGTATCTTACAATGAGAATTTACAAGAACACACCTCTTTATGAAGACTATGTCACTGGCAAGTTCAAGATGCCAGATGCTGGTCAAATCCTTGAAGAGATGAAGATATTCTTGGAGAACGTGGACTCTGAAGGCACAGTGTTTAGGTCCAACCACGCATCCAACTACGTTCTACTTGCGGGAACATTAAACGAAGACAAGGAAGGCCTAATAAGGGCGATAGAAAAAACTTTAAAGAAAAAGTCTTTTAGACCTGATGTATTGAGAGGATTTTAAAATTGAAAGACAAAAATTTTGAAAGTATGGATGAAAGGCAAAGTTTAAAAAATTTAAAAAAAGAATTGGACTCAGGAGTTATTTCCTTTGAAGAGAAAACTGAGGAGACATCTCTTGCCCTAAATCCTGTTAGGTATCTCATACCTCTTGAGTCAAGTCCTAACAAGAAGGAGAAACTTGACATTGACTACAAGAAGAAGGACCAACCTAGTGATAAAAATTTCGAAATTATTATAGAAGTAAATCCCAAGGGATATGAAGAAAAGAAAAAGAGAAGGAGGGGGTCAAAGCTCCCTGCCCCTCACAGGTCTTACCCTCTTGAAAGGGTTAGAAGAGATGAGCCAAAGATAAAGAAGGGGTCTCTCTTCTACGACTACCTAGAGATTTACTTAAACAGGACAAAGAACATAGAGAGACAATTCTTTGAGGATTACTTTGGCTTGTAGGCACAAGAAAAGAGGAAGAAATGGAAGAGAAAAGAGAAAGAGAAATTGAAGAAAAGAAAATACCATCAAGCTTATCCTTTAAGACTGATGTCTACAAGAAGATATTTTTGACAGGACTTGCCCTCTTATTTGTGGCATACTTATTTGTAAACTCCAAGACAATATTTTCAGGTCTTGGAGTTTTACTTGGAGTTGTGACTCCCTTTATCCTAGGTGGAGTCATAGCCTTTATAATGAAGATACCCCTAAACTTTTTAGAGAGAAAAGTTTTTGACAAGATAAAAAATGAAAAATTTCAAAAGCACAAGAGGACTCTTTCCATCGCTATATCCTTTATAGTGATAATCCTCGCCATATTTATAATTACGGCAATAATAGTCCCACAACTTATCAATTCCTTTAACGAACTTAGGAAGTCCCTTCCAAGTTTCTTGCAAATGGCAATAGATAAGACAAGGGACATACCTTATTTGAGCAATTACTCTGATAAACTTCAAGCTGACTACGACAACTTATCTTGGAATGAAATTTTTAATAGGGTCGGGAGCTTTGTGAAGTCCGACGAAAAGTCATCCTATATATTAAACTCTGCCTTATCAACTGCATCCAGTATCCTAGGTGGCTTGGTATCCTTCTTCCTTGCCCTTATTACATCTATCTACATCCTTGCAGACAAGGAAAGACTTGGCTACCAAGCTACAAGAATTTGCTACTCATGTTTTAACAACAAGTTGGCAAATAAAATCTTGCACGTAGCCCACCTCTTACATGAAAACTTTTTTGGTTTCATAAGGGGACAGCTTACAGTGTCAAGTTTTATAGGCATAGCGACTTTTGTGTTTTGCTTGATTTTAAGAATTCCCAACGCAGCTACAATTGGTGTAATAGTTGGCGTAACAGACCTTGTGCCAATCATTGGACCCTTCCTTGGTGGCACCATGGCCTTTGTTATGACTGTAATTAAAGATCCAACTAAGGGGATGGCATTCATAATCTTGATTCTTATCTTGCAACAAATTGAATCAAACCTCGTTTATCCAAAACTTGTGGGTAACAAAGTAGGACTTCCATCCCTATGGACTCTTGTGGCAATCACTATTGGTGGATCCCTCTTTGGAGTAGTGGGCATGTGGGGCTTCATACCCCTTGCATCAACTATCTACGCTCTTATGAAAGAGTACACAGAGTACAAGATCAAGGAAAAAAACTTAGACCTAAGAATGAAGAAAATTTAAAAATTTTAAGAAAGACTTCTCATGTCATAGTGAGGAGTTTTTTTATGCAAGTTAATAAAAAATTATAAGTTAATAAGAGCTTGCAACTTTATAGAAAATTACAAGCTTACAAATTACTGCTAAGTCATAAAAACCTACAAAGTCACAAACAATTACAGAGTCATAAAGATTTATAGAGTTACAAATAATAAAAATTCACGCAAAACTTACAAGATTAAGCTGAGCCTAGTTGCTAATTATTGAAAGTTCCCTCTTATGGGTATAATAGAACAGAAGAAGAAAAATTTTAAAAATATTAAAATTTTTAAGAATGAAAGCTAAAGTCTTCACACTAATGAAGATGAATTGATTAAAGGAGAGATTATTAATGATTGAATTTAAAAAAGTCAGCAAGATCTATCCCGGTAATCAGGTTGCAGCGGAAAATATAAATTTAAAATTTAAAGATGGCGAGTTTATATGTTTTATTGGAGCCAGTGGATCGGGCAAGACCACCTGTATGAGGATGATAAACAGGATGAACGAAATCACTTCAGGAGATATCCTCATTAATGGAGTCAGCATCAAGGACATGGACCCAGTTGAGCTCAGGAGGCAAATTGGATATGTAATCCAACAAATTGGACTCCTGCCCCATATGACAGTTTACGATAACATAGTTTTGGTCCCAAGACTTTTGAAATGGGACGAAGAAAAGTTAAGGCCCATTGCAGAAAACCTAATTGAAAAAGTGGACCTACCTCTTTCCTACTTAGACAAATACCCATCAGAATTATCTGGTGGTCAACAACAGAGGATTGGAGTTATAAGGGCTCTGGCAGCAGACCAAGACATTATCCTAATGGACGAACCCTTTGGTGCCCTTGACCCCATAACGAGAGATGCCCTTCAAAAACTTGTAAAAAGACTTCAAAGAGAAATGGGCAAAACAATAGTCTTTGTATCCCACGACATGGATGAGGCCCTTTCACTTGCAGACAGGATAGTTATTATGAAGAAGGGTCACGTTGAACAATTTGATACACCTGAAAATATACTTAAAAATCCAAAGTCAAAATATGTAGAAGAAATGCTTGGACAAGAAAAGATGAACGAGGCAAAGACTTCTTATAGGACTGTGGAGACAATAATGTTAAAGAACCCAGTTTCCCTTACAAGTGACAGGTCAACCTATGATGCCCTTGCCCTTATGAGGAACAAGAGGGTCGATACAATTTTTGTAACAGACGAAGAAGGTCACTTACTTGGAGCTGTGGGTATGTTTGACATAGGAAGATTTGGTAAGCACATAAAAGCTCTTCATGAAGTCATGGACACGGTCTATGCCATAGGAGAGGACACAGTAATTATGAATGCAATTCATGACATCTACAAGCTAGACATAAAAAACCTGCCAGTTGTTGATGAGGAAGACAAACTTGTTGGTCTTGTTACCAGGGCATCAGTAGTAGATACAATTTACACCAACCTCTGGGGAAATGAAGAAGAGGAAGAGGCTGAAGAAGTCTACGAAGAGGACAACTTGTCTGAACTTATGAAGGATGCATCGGGTGAGTCACCTAAGAAAATAGGTGATGATAATGATTAATTTTTTACTAGCAAATAGTGGGGAGATTTTGTCAAAGTCTATGGAACACCTTATGATTGCGGCAATTTCTCTAGCTCTTGGAATACTTGTGGCAGTTCCTCTTGGAATTCTGCTTAAGAGGTCCAAGCAGGTAGCAAAAATTGTTATGGCAATAGCATCAGTCCTTCAAACAGTTCCATCCTTTGCCCTCTTGGCACTTATGATTCCACTTTTTGGAGTTGGAAAGAAGCCTGCCATAGTTGCACTTTTTATCTACTCCTTGCTTCCGATTATGAGGAACACCTATCTTGGAATAGGAGGAGTGAATGAAGGCCTAATAGATGCAGCTAAGGGAATGGGGATGACAAGGTCGCAAATACTTTTCAAGGTCCAAATTCCTATGGCTATGCCAGTCATCATGGGTGGCATAAGACTTTCAGGAGTTTACGTTCTTGCCTGGACAAGCCTAGCAGCCTATGTGGGAGCAGGTGGACTTGGAGACTTTATCTTCAACGGACTAACTAATGCCATAATGCCCATGGTAGTTTGGGGGACAATTCCAGTTACCCTTATGGCAATAATTGTGGACTTCCTCTTTGGCATCCTAGAAGAAAAGCTATCTCCCAACAAGAAAAGTGAGGTGGCATAATGAAAAAAATTAAAAAATTATTTTTAATCTTTCTTATCCTGACAATCTTTTTAACGTCCTGCACCCTGCCAGGTCTTGGTGGCAATACAAAAACTAGCGTAGTTGTGGCAACGGGATCCAACACAGAAAGACAGATCCTGGGAGAAATTGTTAAGCAAATGATAGAACATCACAGCGACATAGATGTTTCACTAATCACCAACTTATCATCATCTGTCCTAAACCACATAGCAATGTTAAAGGGAGATGTAAATATTGTTGGAGCCATGTACACAGGAACAGCCCTAAGTGGTGAACTTGGCATGGACCCCATCAAGGACCCAAAAGAGGCAGAGAAAGTTGTAATGCAAGAATACTACAAGAGGTGGCAGAGGTACTGGTACCCATCCTTTGGCTTTGACAACACCTACGCCTTTATGGTTACCAAAAAATTTGCAGAAGAAAATAAGCTTAAAAAAGTTTCTGACCTTGAAAAATTAAAGGACAAGCTTGAAGTTGGAGTTGACACAGCATGGATTAAGAGAGAGGGTGACGGTTACAAGGCCTTCAAAGAAATCTACGGTTTTGACTTTAAGACAGTTTACCCCATGGACATTGGCTTAGTTTATACAGCCCTTGCCAGTGGAGAGATGGACCTAGTCCTTGGATATTCCACAGACGGAAAGATTTCATCCTATGACTTAGTTGTCCTAGAAGATGACAAGAGACTTTTCCCACCCTACGATTGCTCACCAGTTTTGTCAAAGGCAATCGTTGAAAAATATCCAGAGCTTGAGACAATAATGATGAAGCTTGTGGGACAAATCTCATCAGAAGACATGCAAGAGTTAAACCGTCAAGCAGACGAAGAGCTTGAGATGCCAAGAGTAGTTGCAGAAAACTTTTTGAAGAAGCACAAGTATTTTGAAGACGTAAAAGTTGACGAAAACAAGATAAAAGAATATAAGGAATTTGTGGAAGGAGGAAAAAATGTCTGATGTAATAATTTACTATATGGAGAACGCATCCTATGTCTTTGAACAATTTATTAGACACTTTCTAATTTCCATCTACGGAGTTCTCTTTGCATCAATCGTGGCAATACCACTTGGCTTTGCAGTTGCGAGAAAGGGAAACCTATCAAGACTTACAATAAGCATTGCTAATGTGATGCAGACCATACCATCCCTTGCCATGCTGGCTATCCTTATGTTTTTAATAGGGACGGGACCAAACACAGTGGTCTTTGCAGTCTTCCTATACGCAATCCTTCCAATATTAAAAAACACAGTAGGAGGAATCAACTCAGTGACGCCAGACCTTATTGATGCAGCCAAGGGAATGGGAATGACAAAATACCAAATAATGATAAAGGTAGAACTTCCCCTTGCCATATCAATAATAATGGGTGGCATAAGAAATGCCCTTGTCCTTGCCATAGGAGTAACAGCAGTGGGAACCTTCATAGGAGCAGGAGGCCTCGGAGATATAATCACTAGGGGAATCACTGTTGCCAATGGAAGCCCTATAATAATAGGAGGAGCAATCCCAACAGCCCTCATGGCAGTCTTGGCAGACTTCGTCCTTGGTGCAATAGAAAATAAATTAAAGCCAAGAACCTTTACAAAGATATAGAATAATGAAAAACTCAGGTTGTAAAAGATCTGAGTTTTTTTTGTGGTATGACGGGCATGTCCTAATGCTGGGGTGAAATTCCCTACGGAGCGTAG
>NZ_KQ960229.1:0-5895 GCF_001553125.1 Peptoniphilus sp. DNF00840 | reverse complement strand
TGCACAAGTTCTTTATAACATTGATCACAATTAAGTTTAAAAATCTAAAGGGACTTTTAAATTAAGAGTCCCTTTAGATAAAAATGAGGTGTAATATGAAAAAAATTATTTTATCACTATTGTTAGTTTTAGTTTTATTACCTAATGCTATTTTTGCTGCAAGTTCTTATGAAGTACCAGTAAAGTTAGTTAAGTATGGTGAACCAGACAAGGATTCTATGGGTAATCCTTCTTTAAAACAAGTTGCCCAAGTTGAAGAAAAGGATGGTAAATTTATTTACAATATTTTTCTAAAGAAGATGGAATTTATGAATATGGAAGGTGAACTTACAAATTTATTTATCTATGATGGCGATAAGGACTCTAAGAGGGTTGAAACTAAGCAAAGCCCTATTAATGGTGAATACACAAAGAAGCACGAGTTTGTAAGAACTAATCCAAAGGAAGATAAAATTCTTGTTGCTGTATGGGTTGATGCTATGGATGCTATTGCTGGTGGTGGAAAGGGTTCAGGAGAACAAAAGGCTTACCTAAAGTTTGACTGGGCTAATGCAAAGGCTATGGAAGCTAAGGATTCTAAACCTGCAAGCAAGAAGGATGTAAAGACTGAAAAATCTTCAGCTAAGTCTGAAATTAAAATTTTTGTGTCAGACAAGGAAATCAAACCAGAGACTCCAGCTTACATTGAAAATGGAAGGACAATGGTTCCTCTAAGATTTATCTCTGAAGCTCTTGGTGAAAAAGTTGATTGGAAGGCTGATACAAAAACTGTTATCATTGGTGATAACAAAGCAAGTCTTGTAATTGGTGAAAAAGAAATTGAAGCTAATGGAAAGAAAATTGCAATTGATTCACCAGCAGTGATTAAGGATGCAAGAACTTTTGTACCCCTAAGAGCAATTTCAGAAATCTTAGGTGCTAAAGTAGATTGGGATGCTTCAACAAGAAGTGTAAAGATTAGTAAATAATTTTTATAAATCTCTCATAATAATTTTTATGAGGGATTTTTTTTGTTTTTTGAGAAGCCTTTTATCTGTGAATTAAGAATTTTTATTTTTATATGCTTGAAATATTTGATGTGAGGAATTAAAAAATTTTAATTTTATAAAACACAAGTCTTATTTGCTAAGCTATTCTCTTGTAAATATTTGTATGAGTCCAACTTATGCAAAAGATGTTGACAAATGTTTTATTATTACATAACCTAAATATATAAAATTAAATTGTGACTCTCACACACTTGGAGGTAAGAATTGAAGAAGAAAATAGACAAGTTTGAAAACACAACTGAGCTTTTAAAGGCTATGGCTCATCCAGTTAGACTTAAGATTTTAAAAAATTTAATTGACAATGGACCAACTAAGGTTGGATCTATGCAAGAAATCTTTCAAATCCAACAACCCGTTGTTTCAGCTCATCTAGGCAAGCTTAGGAGAGCTGGAATTTTAGTAACAAATAGAAGGGGAACAGAAATCTACTACAAGGTGGAAAGTGAATTTATTTTACGACTTGCTAATGTTCTCTTCGATTAGTAAGGAAGGCTACAATTATGGAACTAAGTGAAGTTCAAAAAAAAGCAGTTTACACTCTTGACAAAGATATATCCTTAATGGCAGGAGCTGGCACTGGTAAGACTAGGGTCCTCACTAGCAGGTTTATAAATATTGTAAAAAATAATATAAATCCTAAGCAAATCTTGGCGATAACTTTTACAAAAAAAGCTGCTCAGGAAATGTTGGGGAGAATATCAAAAGAACTTGTTCTCAACAATATTGACTTCGAAGAAAGGGACCTCAATGTGATGACTATTCACTCCTTTGCTCTTGAAATTGTTGTGAATTATTCCTTTATTCTTGGTATAAATCCAAGCTTTAAAATTTTAGATGACAGAGAATCAGACTACCTCCTAGAGGAAGCTGTTAAAGAAAGCTTAAATAATTTCGAAGATGAAAGATTTAAAAATTATCTTTTGGCTTTCAAGTCCTCTCCCTTTGAAGAAAAAAATATTTTTATAAGTCTTTATAGGGATTTTAAAAATAACAACTTGGATTTTGATGATATTTTAAATAAGTCTTTAAACTTTACTGGGACAGAAAAAAGTTTTGATGACTTGCTTATACTTTTAGATGAATTCAGGAAGCTAAGTGGAAATAAGTTTAAGACCTTTTACGATAATAAGATTGATGAAATAAAATCTTTAAAAACCTTTGACAGTGAAATTTTAAATGAAATAGAAGATAATCTTGGCACATCTACAAAACATAATGACAAGCTTATAGAAATCAAAGACCTTATCCAAGAATTGAAGAAGGACTTGGAAGATAAGAACAAGGACTATTATGAGGTCATAATAGAAATATTAAAGGAGATTGACAAGAATTATAAGAATTCTAAGGAGGCTTTAAAGGGGCTTGATTACGAAGATATAATTTCTTATGCCGAGCTTCTTTTAAGAAATCCTCTTGTCAAGTCTGAACTTGTGTCTAGGTACTTTTACATACTTGTTGACGAATACCAAGACACAAACGAAATTCAAAATGAAATCATTAGGGCCTTTTCTTCTTCAAATATTTTTATAGTTGGGGACCCTAAGCAATCTATTTATGCCTTTAGGGGAACAGACCTTTCGTCTTATTTTTCTTTTTCTGGAGACATAGAAGACAGGGGAGTCTCCCTCTTAATGAACAAGAATTATAGGTCTGATGGTCAAATAATAAATTTTATAAATGAAAAATTTAAGGACTTAATTGACCCTTATGAAGAAATGGAGTTTTCTTATAGGGAGGGTGGGGGAGTCTACCTCTATAATTCTCCTGAAATTTCTGAAATAGCAGATCTAGCAAAAGATTTATTAAAAAAATATGAGCCAAAGGATATTGCAATCCTATCAAGGTCCAACTCCCAAATTGATGAGATTGGTCAAGTCTTATCTGCAAGGGGAATTAAGTATAAGAAGGGCGAGAGAGGACTTGATGAAATTGAAATTTTGCGACTTATTAAAAACATTCTATCTGCAATTTACAGCCCAAAGGAATTTTTAGAATTTTTATCACTCTTTAACTCAAAGCTTTTGAACTTTGAATTCAAAGATTTGGTGACAATATTAAATGAGGGAATTAATAATTCAGAAGACCTATTAAATTATAAATCATCTCAAGAAAACATAAAAAATTTTTTGAACTTTTTAGGGGAGATAAGAGAGAAGTCATCTTACCTAATGATAGATGAAGTTCTTGATGAGTTGATAGATTATTTTTATAAGCTTGGAACTTTAAAAGGAAGTGACTGGGAATATATTTATAGGTTTAAGGAAGAAGCAAGGGACTTTGTAGAAAATTATTCCAATGACTTTAGGGCCTTTGAAAGGCAAATTTCTTCAATGACCTTTGAAGACCTTGAAGATGGAATTAATCTTCTTACCATTCACAAGTCCAAGGGTCTAGAGTTTGATGGCCTAATAATTTCTCACATGGACAAGGGGAAGAAGCTTTCTAGTAACAATAGGATAATAGTGGATAGGGACTTGGGACTTGGAATAAATTCAGACCTTTCTAATTATTCTCACAGGGAAATTGCAAATAAACTAAGGACAATTGATGAGGAAGAAGAGATTAGGGTTCTTTATGTAGCTATGACTAGGGCAAAAAAAGAATTAGTTTTATTTGGAGATTATGAAAAAGCAAGGGCAGGCTCTTACTTTTCTCTCTTGGGTGATCTTAATAATCTAAGGGAATATAAGTTTTCTAATAGAGAAGAAAGGCGAGCAGAAGAAAAGCTTATTCCACTTGATATAGATATAAAATTTGAAAATAGGATAAGAGAATATTACACAGTCACAGATTTTATAAACTTCAAGAGAAGTAGGAAAGACTTTTTTTACAAGTACTTCTTGGGAATAGACAGGTACACCAAGGGTCAAGGGACAGATCAAGTAATGGACCCCAAGACTCTTGGGAATATTGTTCATATGTTTGCCTATAGGTATGGGAAAAATGATTTAAAGAGTGAGAACTTAGATGAGCTTATAAAAGACATATTTGTATATTATGAAGAAGAATTAAATGAAGATAAACTAAGTCTTTCAAAACAATTAATTTCTAACTACCTAGAAATGGAAGAAGAATGTATAATAGATAAAGAGCTTTTATTTTACTATGACTTAAAAGGTTTTCTTGTAAAGGGTTATATGGATCAAGTTATAAATATAAGTGGCGATTATTATATCATTGATTTAAAGACCAGCAAGGGTAGTGTAGATGATTTAAAAAAGACCTACGAGAACCAACTATTACTTTATTCAGCAATCTATGAGAACCTATATAAAGTTAAGATAAAGGCAGCATATATATTTGATCTAAGGGGTAAAAATAAAATAGTTGTAGAGACAAGTGATGAAAAATATAAGGAAGTAATGGATGAATTCTTAAACTACATTAAGTTTATAAGGTCTCACAAGCTATTAAGGGATTATTTATAATTTTATTTTAAGGAGGAAATATGGATTATTCTAAGGACTATAAGGAAAAATTAATTACAGCCAAAGAGGCAGCTGGACTGGTTAAGGACAAGATGTGGATTGACTACGCTTGGGGAGCAAGTACACCTCTTGCCTTTGACAAGGCTCTTGCTGAAAGACTAGATGAATTAAATGAAATTTATTTGAGAGGTGGGGTACTTCTTTGGGAGCCAGAAGTATTTAAAAAGGACCCAGCAGGAGAAAAAGTTGTTTGGAATTCTTGGCACGCAGGTGGACCAGACAGAAATAGAATTAACAAAACACCTGGAGGATTTTATATTCCATTAAGGTACTCAGAACTTCCAAAAATGTATAGGGAAAATTGCAAGGTTAATATAGCAGTTATTGTAACTCCTCCAATGGATAAACATGGTAATTTTAATTTTGGTCTTAATGCTTCACACTTGAGAGCAGTTACAGAAGTCGCTGACAAGGTAATTGTTGAAATTAATAAAAATATGCCAACTTGCCTTGGGGGATTCGAACACGAAATTAATATTAAGGATGTAGACTACATTATCGAAGGAGAAAATCCAGAAATTGCTGCACTTCCAAAGGGAAGCTTCGGTGAAGTTGATAAAAAAGTTGCAGAATTAATTGTAGAAGAAATTCCTAACGGTGCAACACTTCAACTAGGAATTGGTGGAATGCCAAATGCTGTTGGCTCTCTAATTGCTGACTCTGACTTAAAGGATCTTGGAGTTCATACAGAAATGTATGTTGATGGGTTCGTAGATATGGCGAAGAAGGGTAAGTTAAGTGGTTCAAAGAAGTCAATTGATAGATTTAGACAAGTTTATGCCTTCGCAGCAGGTTCTCAAGAAATGTATGATTATTTAGATTTTAATTCTGATGCTATGTCTGCTCCTGTTTCTTACACAAATGATGCAAGAGTAATTGCTCAACTTGACAACTTTATTTCAATTAACAACGCTGTTAACGTAGACTTATTTGGACAAGTAAGTTCTGAATCTTCAGGATCAAAACACATTTCTGGAGCTGGCGGACAACTTGACTTCGTCCTAGGAGCTTATTTATCTAAGGGTGGAAAGTCCTTCATCTGTCTATCTTCTAAGTTTATGAACAAGAAAACAGGTAAGGAAGAATCAAGAATCGTTCCAAACTTTGAAACTTTCTCAGCTATTACAGCTGCAAGACCTAACACTCACTGGCTAGTAACTGAATATGGTAAGTTCAACTGCAAGGGCCAAGCAACATGGCAAAGAGCAGAAGGTATTATTAACATAGCTGCACCAGAATTTAGGGATGACCTAATTAAGGAAGCAGAAAGAATGAATATCTGGAGAAGAACTAACAAGAGATAATTTATAATTATGTCCCCTGATTTTGAACTGACCCCCAAAAGTTGGACTAACAAA
>NZ_KQ960228.1:0-703 GCF_001553125.1 Peptoniphilus sp. DNF00840 | reverse complement strand
AAGCAAGGGAACAGTAGCAGCAGAAAACACCTTCTATGTATTAAAGACAGGAGGTAAAACCTTAGCAGACTTAAAAGACAAGGCACCGGCTACAACATCAAAGGCAGGCTATGAATTTGACAAGTGGGACCCAGCCTTAGATAAATCTACAGCAATCAACAAAGACATAACAGTAAAAGCCTACTTCAAAAAAGAAAGTCAACCGACACCTGCACCAAAACCTAACCCACCAATAGAATATAAAAGGAATCACACTCCATCTATCCCAGTAATAGTAAATGTAGCTAAAACTATGAAGCTAAATGTAAAACTAATAATTGGATCTAAAGAGATGATAAAATCAGTAGATGGTGTTGAAGAAAGAATAATGATGGATGTTGCACCATTTATAGAAAATGGAAGAACAATGCTACCAATTAGGTTTGTAGCAGAAGCCTTAGGATTTAATGTAAGGTGGGATAAGGACAGCAGGACTGTAATCCTAATTGATAAGGAAAATGTAGTAAAGATTCCAGTAGATACAAATAAAATCATCGTTAACGAAAAAGAATATATTAGTGATGTTAAGCCAGTTATTAAAAATGATAGAACAATGCTAGCAATAGCAAATATTGCAAGAGCATTAGGCTTAAAAGATGGCAAGGACATCCACTGGAATGAAGGCACAAAGGAAGTTATTATTACAAGAGAAATTGTGAAATAA
>NZ_KQ960227.1:0-733 GCF_001553125.1 Peptoniphilus sp. DNF00840 | reverse complement strand
CGAGTAGGGCTAAATAAATAGCCCTCTCACACCACCGTACGTGCCGTTCGGCATACGGTGGTTCAATTTAATTTACCCATGACCTGCTTATATAGTAATCGTATGGGTCTACTAATCCTGTTTTGGTTAGTCTTTCCTTTGTGATTACTCTTACTAAGTAGGTTTTTGTTGCTACAAAGTAATACCTATCTCCACAATAGGCTGTTAGTCTTGCTAGGTCTTTTCCTACTCCCATTTTCATTAACGCCCATTGTCTTTTCTTCGGTACTTTCCACATTTTCCAACATATTATTCTGAGCCTAGTTCTTAATTGTTCACTAAATCTTTTTAGTTTGCTTTTCATATCCGCAATCCTAAAGTAATTTATCCACCCTCTTGTTACTTCATTTAATTTCTTGATTCTGTAGTCAAAAGGTACTGACCATTTTCTTGTGGTTAGTTTTTTTATTTTGTCTTTGAATCTTTTAAATGATGTTTCATGGACTCGTGCTTTCCATTGTTTTGCTTTGTTGTTTTTCCAGTAGCCAAATCCTAGATATTTAATCTTGCTTGGTCTTGTTATTTTGCTCTTTTCTGCATTTACTTTTAAGCCAAGTTTATTTTCTATGAATCTTGTTACTGAATGCATTACTCTTGTGGCTGCTGCTTTACTTCCTACAAATATTAGACAATCGTCTGCGTATCTAGTGAATCTAAGTCTTCTTGATTCTAGTTCTTTGTCTAGTTTGTCTAG
>NZ_KQ960226.1:5355-19045 GCF_001553125.1 Peptoniphilus sp. DNF00840 | reverse complement strand
GTGGTTTATTTCTTTCAAATTTTGCTTTTGCCATGCTTTTCCTCCTGGATATTTAAATTAAGTTCATAATACCTCAAATTCAAATTTTTTTCAACATTTAAGCAAATTTAGACTTTAAATTGCTTCTATTTTTCTTCTCACAAAGGTATTCATAAAATATGATATAAAAAATACTGATGATATCTCTGCTATTACATAGCCCCACCAAATCTCGTTAACTGTAAAGTATGTCACTGCTATATAGGCAACTGGTAAAAGGACAATAATTTGTCTTAGGATTGAGTCAAGTAATGCCAAGATTCCATTGCCAAAGGCTTGGAAAACACTGGCACCCACTACTGATATGCCTGCGAAGACATAGGATAGGGCACAGATCCTTAACATCGGTATTCCTATCTCTAGCATCTTGCCTGATGCTGAAAAGATTTTTAAGATTTCTCTTGGGAAGGACATTATTAAGCCTGAGACTATTAAGGTCATAACTGTTACTGTCACCATAGCGAGCTTTATTGACTTTATAATTCTCTTCTCGTTCTTTGCTCCGTAGTTGTAGGCAATTATCGGTACAAGTCCGTTGTTGATACCAAAGATTGGCATAAAGACAAAGGACTGAACCTTGAAGTAGGCGCCTAGTGCTGCTATGGCAGATGTAGAAATCCCTGAGAGCATCTTGTTCAATACATATATTGTAAAGGACTGGATTGTTATTGTAATCATGGATGGGATTCCAACAATATAAATGTCCTTTATAATTTTTGGATTAAAGGAAAGCTTCTTCATTGTTATGTCTGGATTAAATTTGTGTTGGAAGAAGGACCCACAAATTGCTCCAATTATTTGTCCCGTTACAGTAGCAACTGCCGCACCCTTTACACCCATAGCTGGCAGTCCAAAGTAACCAAAGATGAAAATTGGATCGAGAATTATATTTAATACTGCTCCAGTTAATTGTGTGAGCATAGTATAGATTGTTCTTCCCGTTGACTGAAGAGTTCTCTCCAAAAATATTTGAGTAAAGACACCTATGGATAAGCCCATTACAATTTGAAGATAGTCCACTCCATAGTTGATTATATTTTCATTTGTGGTTTGGGCAGACACAAAGGGTCTTGGCAAAAATCTTGACAAGATAAATAGAAGTAAGCCATATAAAAGGGCAAGTGTAAGTCCATTCTCTGCTGTCTTGTTGGCCCTGTCAAAGTTCTTCTCTCCCAAGTATCTCGAGATCAGTGAGTTCATACCAACTCCTGTCCCCACTCCAATCCCTATCATAATATTTTGTATTGGAAAGGCAATTGCTATGGCTGTGAAGGCTTCCTCGTTAATCTTTCCAATGTAGTAGGAGTCCACCAAGTTGTACATAGACTGGATAAACATAGAAATTACAATTGGAAAGGAAACTTGAAATAAAAGTTTTGGGATTGACATGGTCCCCAATTTATTTTCATTGTTTTGCACTTAATCACCTCTTAATCTTTCTATCTATAATCTTAACTATTATATAGGAAGATATAAATTTTTTAAAGTTTCTAAGTCGAATAAAATCAATTTGAATTTTTATAATTTTTCTCTTCACTTAACTTGTGACCTAATATTTTTTTACATTTAATCTCACTATGATAAAATGTAGGCAGAGGTGATTTTGTGAAATTATTGATTACGAGTAATATTCCAGAAAAAATTTACGATGAGCTAGACAAACATTTTGAAATAAGCTACCACGACTCCAACGTGCCACTAAGTAAAGAAGAAATAATTGAAATGATAAAGGGACAAGATGCCCTTCTCTGTCCTCTATCAGATAAGATTGACAAGGATGTAATTGATGCCGGCGACAAGTTAAAAATTATTGCCAACTACGGAGCTGGCTTCGACAACATAGATATTGATTACGCAAGAGAAAAGGGAATTGTTGTTACAAATGCGCCTGCTCCTGCTTCTGCTGTATCAACAGCTGAACTTGCCTTTGGACTTATGCTTGCTGCTGCAAGAAAAATCGTATCTGGCGACAAGGTTACTAGGGCTGAAGAATTTTATGGCTGGCGACCAACCTTTTATCTTGGAAGTCAACTTAAGGGAAAGACTCTTGGCATAATAGGGCTTGGCAACATCGGAAAAAATCTTGCTAAGAGGGCAAGAGCCTTTGAGATGAAGGTTGTTTATTATTCACGAACAAGAAAAGAAGATTTTGAAAAAGAATTTGACATAGAGTATATGGATAAAGATGAAGTGATAAGGTCCTCTGACTTCTTAAGTCTTCACACAGCTTTTGTGCCAGACCTTCGCCACATGATCTCAAAAAAAGAACTTGAAATGATGAAAAAAAGTGCTATATTAATAAATGCGTCAAGAGGTCCAATTGTTGATGAAGACGTCCTCGCCGATGCACTAATAGAAAATGTAATCGCAGGAGCTGCTCTTGATGTTTATGAGTTTGAACCAAGAGTAAATAAAAAACTTATGGACCTTGACAATGTAATCCTTGCTCCTCACCTTGGCAATGCAACTTTTGAAGCAAGACTTGAGATGGGTGAGAATGCAAAGGACAATTTAATTGATTTTAAAAATGGTAAGAATCCAAAAAATAAAGTAAACTGAGGTGTAAAATGATAAATTATTATAGTCCACAAGATATGACTATATGGTCTGGCAGAGTTGACGATGAAAATGACTACGAATCCTTTAGGTGGCATCAATGGGTTAAGCCCCTTGACCTAAACGACGAAAGCTTAACTCCCTTCGAAGGCAAGCTTGGTTTTGGAATTTTAGGTTTTGAATCTGACCAAGGCATTGAACTTAACAAGGGAAGGTTTGGAGCTGCTGCTGGTCCTGCTGCAATAAGAAAGGAACTTGCAAAACTTCCTTGTCAATTTTCTAAAGACCTAAAGATTTTTGATTGTGGTAATGTTACAAGTAAGTACACAACTCTTGAAGCCAGCCAAGACGAACTTGCTAAGGCTGTCGATAGAGTTCTTGAACTAAACTTATTCCCTCTTGTTCTCGGTGGTGGTCACGAAACTGCCTTTGGTCACTACAAGGGAATCAGCACTTTTCTTGACGACAGAGAAGACAACAAACTTGGAATTTTAAATTTCGATGCCCACTTTGACCTTAGACCTTATGAAAAGGGAACTGGTACAAGTGGAACTATGTTTAGGCAAATTGCCGACTATACTCGTGAAAAGGGAACTCAATATGCCTACTATGTAATGGGAATTCAAAAACACTCCAACACACTTTCACTTTTTAGGACTGCTGAAAAGTTAGGCGTTACTTATGTCTTAGGTAAGGACCTTATGAACGGCAACTTGTTTGATATTGGCCAAAATCTTGACGAATATATCCAAGAGCAAGACCACCTTTACGTAACAATTTGTATGGACTGCTTCACGTCTTCCTTTGCACCAGGAGTTTCTGCTCCTCAAGCCTTGGGTGTTGATCCAGAAAAAGTAATCCTACTTTTAAAACACGTCTTTTCATCTGGCAAGCCAATGAGCTTTGACATCTGTGAAGTTTCTCCAAGATTCGATCACGACTCTGTAACTGCCAACTTGGCATCAATTCTTGTCTACACTGTTGTGTCAACTATGGCTCAACACAAACTAGGCAAGGCAAACAAAAAATATATTCCTAATTAAGTTATAAATAATTATTTAAGCTAAAAAATTGCCATGGACCTCTCCATGGCAATTTCTTTATCAAAAATTATTTTCTTTTTACATTATAGAGAGTTACCAACCTCTATAGATATTTCATAAAACTTATCTAAGATGGCATCTAGCTTAAGATTTTTCTTTTCTTCGCCAGCTAGGTCCATAATCTTTTCTCCCTTGTGCATCATTATGAGCCTGTCCCCATACTTAAGTGAATAATTTAAGTTGTGAGTTACCATTAGGGCAGTCAAATTTTTTTCTCTCACAATTTTATCTGTGATTTCCATAACTGTGTCTGCAGTCTTGGGGTCAAGGGCTGCTGTGTGCTCGTCTAAGATTAAAAAATCTATGGGAACAAGAGTTGCCATTATAAGGGCAAGGGCTTGTCTTTGACCACCTGATAGGAGCCCAACTTTGTCATCTAACTTGTCCTCAAGTCCAAGACCAAGACCTCTTAGGGTCTCCCTATAAATTTCTCTCTTCTTTTTATTTATTCCTGGAGTCAAGTTCCATGACTTATTTTTGTTTTCTGCCATAGACATATTTTCCAAGATTGTCATCTTTGGTGAAGTCCCCATCTTTGGATCTTGAAAGACTCTTCCCATCTTGACGTATCTCTTGTGCTCAGGAATTTTTTTGAGGCTATCTCCATCTATTAGAATTTCTCCAGAGTCTTCTCTTAGGGACCCACAAATTATATTTAAGAGGGTTGACTTACCTGACCCATTGGACCCAATGATGCTAAGGAATTGTCCCTTGGGAAGGCTTAGGTCAAATCCAGAAAAAATTTTATTCTCATTAGCTGTTCCAATGTTAAAGGTTTTGTCGATTGATTTTAACTCAAGCATGTTGAACCTTCTTTCTCTTTCCCCTTCCTGCAATTAAAATCACAAGGAAGATTGCTGCTGTTATAAGTTTCATTGAATTTGCTGAAAAACCACATGCAATGGCAAGGGCAATAGATGCCTTGTAGAGAATTGATCCAACTAAGACCTTTGTAGTGTCCTTCATAAAGTCAAATCTCTCAAGGAGTTTCATACCAAGGACAACTGCAGCAAGACCCATTACCATAGACCCAGTTCCCATAGAAACTTCAAAAAATCTTTGCTCCTGACAAACTATGGCACCGCTTAGGGCTACAAGTCCATTAGAAAGTGCCAGACCACAAATTTTTACCCTGCCTGGGTCAACTGCCATGGTCCTGACAAGACTTTCGTTGTCACCACAAGCCTTTAAAATAAATCCAGCCTTGGTCTTTAAAAAATAATCTAAGATTATTTTCATCACAAGAACAAAGGGAATCATAACAAAGACCAAGTCAAAAGCTTGTAAGTTTTCTGGCACAAGTCTTGCAAGTCCTGTAGAAAAAATTGTATCTGCATTAAAGATTGGCACGTTGGCCTTGCCTGCGATTTTTAAATTAATTGTCCACAAGGCAGTTTGCATAATAAGACCTGCAAGTAGGTCTTCCACCTTTAACTTTATGTGGATAAGTCCTGTCAATGAACCTGCCATAGCACCAGCCAAGAAACTTATTACAAGGGCAAGTCCAGGGTTCACTCCCCTTAGGATTGCAAAAACTGTTACTGCTGCTCCCAGTGGAAAGGACCCGTCAACTGTTAAGTCAGGAAAGTCCAAGATACTGTAAGCAATATAAAGACCAAGGGCTAAAAAACTATAAGTTAGCCCCTGCTCAATTATTCCTCTTAAAATATCCATGTCCTACCTACTTTTCTGAAGGTATAGTAACGTCTGTTATATTTTCTGTTGCCCTATCAAGTAGGTTCTTTGGAAGATCTATGCCAAGATCCTTAGCAACCTTTGAGTTGATATATAGGTTTGGCTTATCTATAGTTTCAAAAGGCATTTCACTTGCCTTAGCTTCTCCCTTTAAAATTTTTGCAGCCATCTTACCTGTTTGCTTTCCAAGAGAAACATACTCAATACCTTCTGCACCAAGGCAACCCATATTTACTTGTTCAACTTCAGAACCAAAAACTGGAATCTTCTTTGCATTGGCCTTGTCCAAAATTGTTGGAAGAGAATTAACAACTGTGTTATCCAAAAGATTTGTCATTGCATCAACCTTTGAAAGCAAGTTGTCTGTTGCTAGAGGTATATCTGCTGTTGTGTTTATAGCTTCGTCCACAATAGTGAAACCGTACTTGCCTGCAAGGTCCTTGTAAATCTTTAACATTGAATCAGAGTTTGCTTCACTTGATGTATGAAGGATACCAAGTTTTTTTGCCTTAGGCATAAGTTCTCTTATTAATTTTAATTGGTCTTCCACTGGCAAGATGTCGCTTGTGCCTGTTACATTGCCAAGAGGTTTTTTATTTTTATCTGCAAGTTGAGCAGCAACTGGATCAGTGATTGCTGTATAGACAACGGGTATATCTGTTTTTGTTGTTGCGTTGTAGGCACTCATGGCTGCAGGTGTGGCGATTGCTGTTACCATATCCACCTTGTTGCCCACAAAGGCATCTGCTATTTGTGCTGCAATACCCATATCTGCTTGGGCATTTTGGTAATCAACTTCTAAATTCTTTCCTTCAACAAGACCTTCTTCTTCAAGTCCTTGTAAGAAACCTTCCCTACAATTATCAAGTGATGGATGTTGAGCAAATTGCAAAATTCCAATTTTATAAACTTTCTCACTATCAGAAGTTTTTTCTCCACTTCCCTTTGAACATCCGACTAACAACATAACTAATGACAATACTACTAAAATTTTTTTCATTTTTTTTCTCCTTTTTCCTCACACTATGAGAGAAGGATGGAAATAAAAAAAGACTTCCATCCCTAATGGGACAAAAGTCTTAACTTCTGCGGTACCACCCAAATTTGCATAAAGCACCCTCTCATCAATACTAACATATTGGTCTTATTTTAACGGCTAAGTCCCGTCGGGCATTACTCTAAATCAAAGATTTATTTCTTCCCGCCCTCAGAAGTCCATTCATTTAAACTTTACCTACAAGTCTCTCACCAAGTGACTCGCTCTCTTTAAAGCTCCATAAAAATTACTAATCTTCTTTATCGGTTTATTATTTAGGTATAATATAGGCTTTCAATTTTAATTTGTCAATAGCTTTTTTATATTAATTTTAAATTTTTAAAAAATAATTTGCTCCCTATTAAATATAAAGTTTCTCTCTCTTTAAAATTAAAGCTATAAGGTCAAAATAATCTCCAAAAGTTTGACTATTTTAATAAAAAGATATATATTATTAGCAGAAGCGCATAACGAGTGCTAATGAGGAAAGGTGATAATATGCAAAATAAAAAATACAATGCTGAAACAGAAAGATTAATGGACTTGATGATTCATTCCATTTACACAAATAAAGAAATATTCCTAAGAGAACTTATCTCCAACGCATCAGATGCCATGGACAAGATGTATTACATCGCCCTTAACGATGACAAGGTCAAGTTCAACCACGAAGACTACTTCATTAGGATTACACCTAATAAGGACAAGAGAACTTTGACAATAGAAGATGGTGGTCTTGGTATGACTGCCGAAGAACTTGTAGAAAACTTGGGAACAATAGCTAAGTCAGGATCTCTTGACTTCAAGAACATAAACAAGAAGGATGCTGACCACGAAATCATTGGACAATTTGGTGTAGGTTTTTACTCTGCCTTTATGGTTGCAGATGAAATTTCTGTCTTGACTAGGTCTTACAAGGAAGAAAAAGCTCATCTATGGAAGTCCAAGGGTGCAGAAGGTTACTCAATTGAAGATGCAGAAAAGGACAAACACGGTACTATCATTAGTCTTCACCTAAGAGAAAACACTAAGGAAGAAAATTATGATGAATATCTTGACGAATATAAGATAAGAGAACTTGTGAGCCACTACTCCAACTACATCTCCTACCCAATTAAGATGGAAGTGGAAAAGAAAAGACCAAGTGCCGACTCAACAGAAGATGATCCAAAGTTTGAATCCTATAGAGAAGATGACGTACTAAATTCTTCTGTCCCAATGTGGAGAAAAAATAAAAATGAATTAAAGGACGAGGACTACAACAACTTCTTCAGACAAAGACACTTTGGCTTTGAAGATCCCCTTGCCCACATCCACATCTCTGTGGAAGGTATGATTTCCTTTAAGGCAATTTTATACATCCCATCAAGAAGACCCTTTGACTTCCTAAACCCAGACAAGAAGGGTGGACTTGAACTCTACTCCAACGGCGTCTTAATTATGGAAAAATGCGAAGACCTACTTCCAGACTACTTGAGTTTCATCAAGGGAGTTGTTGACTCAGAAGACATTTCCCTTAACATCTCACGTGAAATGCTACAACAAACTCGTGAGCTACAACTAATTAAGAAAAATATAGAAAAGAAAATTCTTGATGAGCTTGCAAAGATTTTAAAAGACGATAGAGAAAAATACGCAGACTTTTTTAAAAACTTTGGCGTAAGTCTAAAGTCAGGTGCTTACGAAAATTATGGAGCAGACAAGGACAAGTTAAAGGACCTCTTTATCTACACAAGTACTAAGAGAGAAAATATTACTTTTAACGAGTACAGGAAGGATATGTTGCCAGACCAAGACTTCATCTACTATGCAAATGGCTCATCAATCGAAGCCATCAAAGACCTTCCACAAATCAAACACTTCATCGGCAAGGACATAGAAGTTCTTGCCCTAACAGACCCTATTGACGAATTTGTCATAAAGATGCTAGAAGAATACGACGACAAGAAGTTCAAATCAATTTCTGAAACAGATGAAGTCAAAGAAGAAGACGAAAAAAATCTACAAGACTATGTAAAGAAGATGAAAGAAATCTTAAAGGGAGAAGTTTCATCAATAAGAGAAAATCCAAACCTAAAAGATGACGCAGCCTACCTATCAAGCAAGGGCGAAATCTCCATTGAAATGGAAAAAACTCTTAGCCATATGCCAAACAACCAAGTCTTTAAGGCAGACAAGGTATTAGAAGTAAATCCAAACCACCCTGCTCTTAAAAAGCTAAAGGAAATGGATGAGTCTTCAGAAGAATTTAAAACTTACACACAAATGCTATACGATGGCGCAAGACTTGTAGCAGGACTTGAAATAAAAGACCCAATTGCCTACGCAAGAAATGTTTCAAAGTTGATGTAAGATTATAAAAACAAAAACCTTCAAAACAGCTCACAAAATTGTGAGCTGTTTCTTTATATACTCCACCATATTTGTTTCACAATTTCCATTAGCAAATTTTAAAAAATTTTGTTCCAGGGACTCCTAAAGGAGTCCCTGGAATTTTTTTCTCCATAAATTGGATTTTGATTTTTAAATGATATAATAAAACAAAAAGGAGGTTTTTAATGAACTTAAAACAATTGAAAAAATATTTTTTAATTTCCCTCTCTTTAACAAGTCTTTTAACAATAAATGCCTTCGCAGAGGGAGAGCGTGACTTTCGAATCACTGTGAACGAAAAAGAAATTCCATTAAACAACAATGTAGGAATGCCTTTTGTGGAATACGATAGAACTTTTGTACCTATCAGAGTTGTATCTGAAAACCTAGGTTACAAGGTTGATTGGAACCAAGACAAGAAACTCGTTACAATTAATGGTAACAAGAAAGTTGAACTTGTTGTGGGTGAAACTTCAGCGAAGGTTCAAGGAAAGAAAGTTGCAATAGATAGCACTGGCAAGGTTGCAAGTGTGCTTAAAAATAATAGGACTTATGTGCCACTAAGATTTGTTTCAGAACAAATGGGCGCAAAGGTTGACTACAAGCAAACCCCAAAACTTCATATTATAAACATTACGAAGGACGGAGTGCAAGTAGCACAAAATGATGCACCAGAAGGATATTTAAGACCTGGCGAAACTAAAGACGATGTACTTAGAAGAGCTAAGGCTAAATATACGGAAGGAAACGCACCAGGCAAGGTATCAGACAAGTGGATTGACCCTCAAATTGAAATATTGTATATGGACCCGTTTTCTGATAAATCAGGAAAACAACTACCTTTTAGTTTTTTAGTTATGAATGCTGATGAATTTAAGGGTAAGGACCCGAATAAATATTGGGTAAAAATAGAAATTGACGATGATAGATTTATCCCTTACGAAGACCATTTTGAAATGGCTACAGGAGAAAATCAATGGGGACCAATGAGAAAAGAAGATATTGCGGCCCTATCTAAAAAGTATCCTTTAGATAACGGTGGTAGCATGATTGCTCCATTCCAATTTTTTGATTACAGTAAGTTTTCAGGAACATTATTGAGAACTAAGGGATATAACAGAGTCGTTTCTCCATACCACGGAGATGTTATTGACTATAAGGCAACAATTCATCAAGACGGAGAAGAACACGTTTATAAGTTTAAAGCGAGATATGGTAGGGTAATGACTGACTATACTCTAGAAAAACATGTTCCGAAAGACCAAAGAGAATACCAAAAGAATGTTTTTGAAAAAACAAACTTTTATTTAAGTACAAAAGGTGGAAGAGTTGGAAGACTTCCATTAAATTGGGAACAAGTTAAATAAAAAGTTGACAAAGAGGCAAAAATAATGTTAACTTATGTTAACAAATAAATAGGATAGATAATAGGGTATCTAGAAAAGTTGTAGTCTATATAAGGGACTTAAAAAACTTATAGCGCAAGATGTTTTTTGGACATCATGGCTTGCAGCTAGCATTAAAGTTGTAGTCTACATGGGGGACTTAAAAGACCTATAACGCAAGACACTGTAGTGGGTGTCAAGGCTTGCAACTAGCAAAAAAACCTATATTAAGAGGAGTAGACTATTAGCTACTCCTCTCTTTTTTAAATACTTGACAAATTTACAAAATTTGATAAGATATAGATACAAAGATGACAGGTGTGACGGTTCTGACACCTCAAGAAAAAATAAAAATTGACCGAGAGATGACAGGTGTGACGGTTCTGACACCTCAAGAAAAAATAAAAATTGACCGAGAGATGAAATTGGGGAGCCTAGTGCTCCTCTTTTTTGATTTTTATAGAGGGTTTAATATGAAATATATTAATGATATATATACATTAAGCAAAGTTTTTTATAGAGATTATGGTAATTTCAAAGAAATTTTAACTAACGAAAAGAGAAGCTATAATTGTTTAGTTTTAGAAACAAAAGAGGATTATTTTATATGCGTTCCATTTAGGAGCGAAATAAATCATAAGTATTCATATTTATTTAAAAATTCAAGTCGTTCTAAACAGCATAATTCTGGGTTGGATTATACAAAAATAGTTTTGATTAAGGATATAAGTTACATAGGTCCAAAAGGTTTAGTAGATAATGATGAATATGTAGAAATGATGCAAAACATTTATAAAATAAACAAAGAAGTTAACGATTATATAGATGGTTATTTGGAGTATGTGATGAATAAAAATATTAAATATAGAAAAAAGTACAAATACACAACTTTAAAATATTTTCATGATATATTAGAAATATAATTTTCTAGGCACACAGATGTAAAAGTCTGTGTGTTTTTTTATCTGGAATATTTCACAAGTATTCTTACTACAACAAAAAAATTTTGCAAATTTTAAATTAAAGTTCCCTCGGTAAAAAATTTTTGTTAGTTTAATTTTATTATCTTCTTTGTCCCCTCTTATTGACAATGAATTTATTAAGTGCTATAACACCATTGTAATATTGACACAAGGGAGGTTTTAATATTAAAGATTTAATTATAATTGGAGCTGGACCTGCTGGTGTTTCTGCTGCTCTTTATGCACAATCCAGGGGCCTCGACTTGACAATATTTGAAAAAGATAAGGTTGGTGGTTTAATTGGAAATGTTTCTAAGGTTAGCCACTACACTTCTGTTATAGTTGATGAAGACGGAGAAAGTTTTAGAAAGAGATTAGAGGATCAAATCAAGGCCTATAAGCTTGATTTAAAATACGAAGAAGTCCTTAGCTTGAAAAAAGATGGGGATGTCTTCATTGTTAATACAAACAAGGGCACTTATGAAGCTAAAAAAGTTATTATAGCTTCTGGCTCTAGTCCAAAGGAATTGGATGTAAAGATTGATAATTATACAATTTCTCACTGGGCTAAGGGGTCTGAAGATAAGGTTAAGGGCAAGCTTGTAATAGTTAACGGTGGATCTGATGGCGCAGCTAAGGAAGCTATTTATCTTTCCAAGTTTGCAAAGGAAGTCCACATTGTCCAAAATCAAGATAAGCTCTTATGCATCCAAGAGTTTAAAAAGCAAATCGAAGGATCTAATAATATTATCGTCCACACTTCTTCCTCTTTGGAAGATGTAACTTGTAAGGATGGTCTTATAACTTCTGCAAAGCTTTCTAGTGGATGCGAGATTACTTCCAAGGATGGACTTGAAATTTTTGCTATGATTGGTCAACATCCAAATACAAGTTTTATTGACTTAGATGTCCCAAAGAATGAACTTGGTTTTGTTGATTCTGATGTTGAAAGCAAAATTGAAAATTTATTTTTTGCAGGCGACCTAAGAGTCAAGGCAGTTAGACAAGTTGCCACTGCTGTAAACGATGGTGCTCTTGCAGGAATCGGTGCAAGTAAGTAGTTTTAAATTTTTGCTAACTCAACTGCTTGCATCTAACTAACAAGCCTCAAAATTTTATAAGTAACAAAAGAAAGCTCACACTGTGGGCTTTTTTATTTTGCATAAATTGAAAATAGGACTTATTTGTGTTATATTACTTTCCATGTTGAAAACAATTAGGAGGTAAAATGGATATACTTTTAGAAGGGATTTTAAATCTCGAAGTTAAACACATAATTATGTTTATCATTGGCGGCATCTTAATCTATCTTGCCATTGATAAGGAATATGAACCCTCTCTTCTTCTGCCTATTGGTTTTGGTGCAATTATTTCTAATATTCCACTATCATCAGCTGTTGGAGATGGGGGCTTCTTGACAATACTCTATAAGGCAGGGATTGCCACAGAGCTTTTCCCAGTTTTAATCTTTATAGGTGTAGGCGCAATGATCGACTTTAAACCACTTATTGCATCGCCTTTCATGCTCTTCTTTGGAGCAGCGGCGCAATTTGGAATTTTTGCCACAATGCTCTTTGCTATTTCAACTGGCAAGTTCTCACTTCCAGAAGCAGCTTCAATAGGAATAATTGGTGCAGCCGATGGCCCAACATCAATTTATGTTGCAAAGGTCTTTGCTCCAAATTATCTTGGTCCAATATCAGT
Organism: Peptoniphilus sp. DNF00840; assembly: GCF_001553125.1. NCBI lineage: Bacteria > Bacillati > Bacillota > Tissierellia > Tissierellales > Peptoniphilaceae > Peptoniphilus > Peptoniphilus sp. DNF00840. The sequence goes on along the minus strand of NZ_KQ960226.1, from coordinate 6,192 downwards.
AGCTGCCTATTCTTATATGTCTCTTGTGCCAATTATTCAGCCACCAGTTATTAAACTTTTAACAACTTCTAAGGAAAGAAAAATCAGGATGAAGTACACTACTGTTCACGTTCCAAAAAAGGTTGAAATATTATTCCCAATTGTAATTACACTTATAGCTGGAATAATAGCACCTATGTCAGTGTCCCTCATTGGCGCCTTGATGTTTGGTAACTTGATAAGAGTTTGTGGCGTTCTTGAAAGACTTTCAATCTCTGCACAAAACGAACTTTCAAACCTTGTCACAATTTTGCTTGGGATAACAATTGGTGGAACTATGTCTGCCGATGCCTTTTTAAATGTCAACACTCTTATGATACTTGCCATGGGACTTGTTGCCTTTATCTTTGACACAGCAGGTGGCGTTCTTTTTGCAAAGTTCTTAAACTTATTCTTAAAGAACAAGGTCAACCCAATGATTGGCGCAGCAGGCATCTCTGCCTTTCCTATGTCTGGTAGAGTTGTGCAAACTATGGCAGCCAAGGAAGACCCAACAAACTTTATTCTTATGCAAGCTATGTCTGCTAACGTTGCAGGACAACTTGGTTCAGTAGTTGCTGGCTCAATGATCTTGGCTCTTGTGCCTATGTTTATGTAGGGGTGATATGATGGACATGAAAGTATTTATGCAAGGTGTTGAAGTAGCAGTGTGGGGACTAGCTGGAGTTTTCGCTGTCCGTATACTCTTCTACATCTCCACAAAACTTATGCTAAAAGTTTTTAAAGAAAAATAATTTTCGAAAATTTAATAGACATGAAAAAAGGTGATGTGCAAGATAGGTAAATCTATTCTACACA
>NZ_KQ960226.1:892-5255 GCF_001553125.1 Peptoniphilus sp. DNF00840 | reverse complement strand
TGTGCAAGATAGGTAAATCTATTCTACACATCACTTTTTTTGTTAAAATTTATTTTTCAATTCTTTCATCATATTTATCATTTAATTCTTTTTCTAAATTATCAAGTTTTTCCAACATATCATCAAATTTTTTGTTGAAAATAATATGCTGAATTATTAACATAATATATAATGAAACGCCAAATCGTGAACCTATAATCCATATTTCGGGATATGGTAAACAGAAAACTAAAATAAAACCTACAGTTGCAATTATAAAAAACTTAAAAATATTTTCTATCATAATACCTCCCTACTAAGCATTATGGCATTACTATATATCCATCGCCCATTTCTCTAGTATTCTGACTAAATCCTATGGAAACTAAACCAGAACCCGAAATATTAATACTAGGTAATACACTTAAATAAGTGTGAAGATACTTACCATGAACTTCAACATAATCCTTATTTTCTCTGTTATCTATAACTAAATAAACTTTTCCACTACTTAAAGATCTTAGACCGCCAGGTCCATAGCTTTGTTCAAAATCAAATCTTAAACCTTGAACTAATCCATTAGGATTATAATATTGTTCACCTTTGTAATTACCATCTAAATCTCTATATGTAACTTTCATTACTGTTCTATCTAAATTAGCTGTAAATCCATTACTAAATCCAAAAACGACAGTATCTTTCCCTGCCCAAACAGGAGCAGACTCCCATGCCCAATAAGCATCAACAACTGCGTAATCTCCATATTCAAATCTATTCTTGTACATATTAAATCGAAAGTTTGCACTAGCTCTTCTTGCAACATCATTTGAAACTTTATCAGCACTCAATCCTTTAGTGGACAGTATTGCATCAATTTGTCTATCATTAAAATTCATTTTCTCTAATTCATTACGTGAATTATTGGATAAATTAATTATCTCTTGTTTAAAATAAAGTGTTTCATCATGTTTAGCACTATAACTATACCTTTATTCAGAAATTATCTCTTTTTCAATGATTGCATCAAATTCATTGATAGTTTTTGAACCATGCGATTTAGATAATTCCGAAAACTCTGGAGCTGGAGAATCCATAAATTTCTGAATTTCTGTATCAATGCTTCTTGCATACACACTCGACGAACTAATCAAAACAAATACTAAAAATGTTAAGTTTGCTAACCTTTTTATAAGATGCCTCTTATTATTAAAACAAAATTACTTAATTAGATAAAACGTTATCTTATTTAGAGGTTATCATAGAAATTATTTTTTATCAATAAACTATTTATAATTTATTAATTAATTTTATTTTTAATATAAACTTTTAAATCTTCTTATAGTTTATACATATTATGTAGAGAGTGAAAGTCGAACTTTGGAGCCTAGCTGGAGTTTTCGCTGTCCTTATACTCTTCTACCTATCAACTAAACTTATGCTAAAAGTTTTTAAGGAAAAATAAGTTTGATTTTAAAAAAAAGTGATGTGCAAGATAGGTAAATCTATTCTACACATCACCTTTTTATTAAAATTTATTTTTCAACCTTTTTTCACTTATACCTAATTCTTATTCTAATTTTTTAAAATGTAAAAACAAAAAAATATTTTCACCTAAAAGCAACATAAAGTACAGTAAATTAAAATCAAAAATATAGAAAAAATTCTCAGGCAAATAATATTTTTTTGTGACTACATAAATTATAAGTATGAAAATTTCAATTAATAAAAATATCCCAAGCTTCTTTTTTTCTTGTTTGCTTGCAAAATTAAAATAGTAGGCAAGCATAAATCCCAAAAATAAAATCATTAAGATTTTAAATAAAAATAAAATAATCATATATTTTATATCAAAGGTTTCTTGAATTTTCCCATTGATGTACTCAAAAACCTTTAGATAGATTAAATTAAAAATCGGAAAACAAAATAATGATATTATTAAATTTACATATTTTTTCATAATAGACACTCAATCAGTTAATTTCTACTTATCTTCTTCACCAATAAAGGAGTATTTTGTATTCCAATGTTCAAAAACTAAATCAGGCTTAGGACCCTTATCCTTGTAAGTTCTCATGCCATATATACCTGTCACAGGCTCTTCAAAGCCATCAAACTTCATTATTACTTCATAGCCTGCGCCAGCTTTTTTTAATTTATAAGTGCCAGTATAGTCATAGGCACTGTTTCTATCAGTCAAGACAAAATTTTTCTTGTCAAATTTAAGAGCCATGTCATTGCTTAATTCTACTCCATAATCTGTATTTATCATGCTTTCCAAAGTCCACTTTACATTATAAATTTTTTTGTCTGGAAGATTTTCATCCTTGCCTGTGCAGGCTGTAAGAATTATTCCTGCCACAAAAATTAAAAATAAAATTTTTAAAAATTTTTTCATATGTAACTCCTTCTTTTATTCCTTTAATTAACAAAAGTGTTCTTACTAATATTTTAATCAACTTGGCATTTTATTGCAATCACTTGTTAATAATCGGGATAATTGGATATAATTATAGTGTAAAATGAAAAATAATTTTAGGAGGAATTAAAATGGATATAACATTTGCTGGAAATAAAGTAAATCTTGAAGGAAAAGAAATCAAAGTTGGAGACGTGGCTCCATCATTTAAGGCAGTTAAGAGGGACCTATCTGACTTTAACTCAGATGACCTAAAGGGCAAAATCGTAGTTTATTCAGTTGCACCATCTATTGACACACCAGTTTGTGCTCTTCAAGCAACTACTTTTAACGAAGAAGCTACAAAGTTATCTGATGACGTTAAAATCGTAACTGTAACTGTTGACCTTCCTTTCGCACAAGAAAGATTCTGTTCAGTTAAGGGAATCGAAAACGCAGACATCGTTTCTGACTACAAATACAAGGAATTTGGAGAAAAATTTGGCTTTATGATTAAAGAATTCCAACTACTTGCTCGTGGAGTAGTAATTGTTGACAGAGACGGAAAAGTTTCTTATGTTGAATATGTTCCTGAAGTAACTCACGATGTTAACTTTGACAAGGCTCTTGAAGAAGTTAAAAAATTAAAATGATAAACATTAATTTAATTGTACTTGGCAAGATCAAGGAAAATTATTTTAAGGATGCCATAAATGAGTACAAAAAAATGCTTAAGTCTTACGCAGATTTAAGCATTTTTGAAATTATGGACGAACCCTGCCCCGAAAATTTGTCAGACAAGGACATGGAGAAGGTAAAAAATGTAGAAGGCGAAAAAATCCTCTCCAAGATAAAGGAGGGTGCCTATGTCATTGCCCTTGAGATTGGTGGAAAGAGCCTTGACTCAGTGGCCTTTGCAGATAAAATAAAGGACCTTATGATTGACGGCCACTCCAATATAACTTTTGTCATTGGTGGAAGTCTTGGACTATCTAATGAAGTTTTATCTAGGGCTGACTACAAGCTTAGCTTCTCCAAGATGACCTTCCCCCACAAGCTTATGCGTGTGATCTTAATGGAACAAATCTACAGGGCCTTTAGAATAATTAACAAGCACCCCTACCACAAGTGAGGTATTATGAAATTAAATTTATTAAATCAAGTTTTTTCCTTTCACGACTTTAGACTCGTGAATATAGAAAATCTTTCTGACAAAATAATTTTATATTTTGACCAAGGTATTTATTTTGAAAATACACCAGAGGGTCAAGTGAACTACATGATGACAAATCCAAGTCTGGTCCTCCACAAGACTGACACATCTTTTCCTAAAGAAGAAATGGGAGATATAATTGGAGGAATAATTCACGCCTTTGATCCAGACTTTGATCTTGAGGGTGGGCTTAGTGACCTAGATGATAACTATGATAATGGTCTTGAGATAAATCTTTATAAGGATGGAACCTACAAAAGAATTACTCTTGAAGAATTTTTAAAACTTGACTTCGAAGTGATTAATGAATCCTTTGGCTACGCCTACATGAGACTTTCTGGAATAGTCACAGGCTTTGAGGATACAAGTGAGTGGCAAGATGCTTCAATAGAAATTTATTACAACAATGAGGCAGAACTTATCTACGACTCAATAGAAAAATTATAATTAGCTCAAGCTTGGGCTAATTTTTTTGCAATAAATTATTTTTGACTCTTATATGCTAAATATAAACACTTATATGATGGAAGAATAACAAAAGCACAAAGTAAAAAATACCTCATATGAGGTATTTTTTGGATAAATAACACAAAAAAGGACTCACAAGAGTCCTCAGATTGTAGACAAACCCAGGAATATTTCCTGGGTTTGTTGCATTTTTAATGTATTTATTAAAAAAGTCGTTAATTTATTCAAAGTTAGATCCTTATTAGGATCCAATTTATATAGTAATATTGCTAACTTTTTCATATTTATGCATGCAAATGTAAGTGCAG
>NZ_KQ960226.1:0-792 GCF_001553125.1 Peptoniphilus sp. DNF00840 | reverse complement strand
CAAATTGTCTTTCTACTGTTTCTTTTCTTCTTTTATATTCTTCTTTTCCTTTTTTGGTGTACCTATATTCTTCTGTTTTGTCTAGGTATTTCTGCCAAAGGTGTCTTGTAACTACTTTTTGATGGTTTTTACTCTGTGTACATCTTTTGAGATTAGGGCATTTTTTACATATTTCTTTATTGCTTTTGTATTCTCTATATCCTTCTCTATTTGTTGTTGTGTATTCTAGTATTTGATTTTCTGGGCATAGGTAACAGTCGTAGTATTCATCATATATGAATTCTCTTTTGTAGTAGGGGTTTTCTATTTTTGGTTTTCTTTTTGGTGCTGTGTAAGGGAATACTGGTTGTATTCCGTCTTCTAGTAGTTTTTTTGCTATGGCTGGTGTTTTATATCCTGCATCCATGACTATTTTTTCTGGTTTTAATTTTTTTAGTTTTTCTTCATAAAAGGGTAGTAGGGTTGTACTGTCATGGAGATTTCCTGGAAATGTTTTGTGACCTAATATCCAACCGTTTTTGTCTACTGATGTTTCTACACAGTAGGCGAATACTTCTTTGTGTTCTCCTTTATGGAAAAGTCCACTTTCTGGGTCTGTTGTTGAGACTGTTATTTCTTTTGTTTCTTCTTTTTCATTTTTTTCTTTTAATGGCTTTTTTTCATGTTCTTTTCTGTCTTCTTCGATTTCTTTGTCTAATTCTTCTTGATATGCTTTTGTTACTTTTTTAATTTCTTCTTTTTTGTTTTTATGTCTATTGGCATGGGCTTTTACATGTGTTGAGTCTACGAATT
>NZ_KQ960225.1:0-4415 GCF_001553125.1 Peptoniphilus sp. DNF00840 | reverse complement strand
CTGTCTTTAAGTGACAACTTCTATATATTAGCATTTAGAAAATCATCTGTCAACTGTTTTTTATTTTTTTTAATCTTTTTTAATATAAAGAAAACAGCTGAATTTCTTACAGCTGTTTTATATTACTATTTATATTTTCCTTTGTCAAGCATTTTGTAAAAGTTAATTAAATATTTTACACTGCCTTTACTTGGTAGTTTAATTCTTTTATTCTCTTCATGTCGTCTTCTATGCTTATGCCCTTTGTTGTAAGAAGCACTCCTGATATTGCTGCATTGGCTCCTGACTTGAAAGCTGATGTGCCAAACTCTTCCATGAGGGATCTTCCTCCTGCTAATCTTATTAAGGCCTTTGGCATGATGAACCTAAAGGTTGCACAAGTCCTATTTACTTCTTCCATTGATAGGGGTTCGTTGTTTTCAAGTGGCGTGTTCTTTATAGGGTTTAATAGGTTAATTGGTACTGAGTGGACATCTAGTTCTCTAAGTTCTAGTGCCATGTCAATCCTATCTGTGAAGTCTTCTCCTAGTCCTATTAGTCCACCTGAACAAATTTCCATTCCTGCATCTTGGGCTGCTTTTATTGTATTGATTTTTTGATCATAAGTATGTGTTGTGCAAATTTCTGGAAAGAAGTTTCTTGATGTTTCAAGGTTGTTGTGTATTCTTGTTATACCTGCTTCCTTTAATTTCTCAAAGGATTCTTCTGATATTATTCCACCTGATATACACACCTTTATATCTGGTGCTTCTTCGTATATTTTTTTTGTGATGCTACAAATCTTATCTATGTCTTTAGGTGTAAGTCCCTTTCCACTTGCTACCATTGAGTATCTAGGGATTCCTCTTCTGTATTTATCCAAGGCATCTTTTACTATTATCTCTTCATCTAAGAGGTCATATTCTTTTACATTTGTGTGATAGTGGGCTGATTGGGCACAGAACTTACAATTTTCTGAGCATTTACCGCTTTTTGCATTTATAATAGTACAAACATCGAAGTCATTGCCACAAAAGTATTCTCTAAGTTCGTCTGCTGCTGCAGTTAAACTTTCATAATCACTTTTGTAAACTTCTATTGCCTCTTCTCTCGTTATGACGTAGCCATCTTTTATTTTTTCTTTTAAGTTATTTATATCCATCTCTTCAACTCCTGAAAATTATTATATATTTCAGGAGTTCTATTGTCAATGTTAATTAGTTTTTAGTTAACATAATATTCAAAGACGCCAAATCTTATTTTTTCTCCCAATCCTCTAAACTTGCTTTCGTATTCGGTTACAATGTTTTGGGGATAGTCTTCAAGTTTCATATCGAAGTCTTCGATAAGTGTTGAGAAGCCTTCATCTTTAAAATAATCTAAGCTTTCTTCAAAGAGTTCAAGGTCGTCTGTCTTGAAATAAATTTGCGACTTTGGTTTTAAGATAACTTTATATTTTTCTAAGAACCTTGGATAAGTTAGTCTTCTCTTCTTATGTCTTAGCTTTGGCCAAGGGTTACAGAAGTTGATATAGATCCTGTCAAGTTCATCCTTGTCAAAGTAGTCTAAGATGTTTTCTGCATTAATTGGCATGGCCCTTACATTGGTAAGTTCTTCGTCAATTATTTTTCTCGTTGCATAAATTAGTGCGTTAGTTTCTATGTCTACCATTATATAATTTATATTTTTATTTCTTTTGGCTGACTCAATGGTAAAAGTTCCCTTGCCTGCACCAATCTCTAAGTAAATTGGATTGTCGTTGCCAAAGACTTCTTTCCACTTGCCCTTGTTCTCTTGGCCATTAAAAAAAACATAAGGGTTCTCAGCCATTTCAGGTATTGCAAAATGTTTTTTTCTAAGTCTCATTTTCATTCTCCTTTTTGTTCTATGGAATTATAACACAAGCTAACTTAGTGTCAACATGATTTATATTTTCTTTTAAAAATTTTTATTTTTTGCAAAAGAAAAAGCCATCCCCATTAGGTTTGGCTTTTAAAATTTATTTCCTTGCCCTTTATTAAATTTTATTATCTCACTTCTTCTTTGCCAGTCTGGTCCTTCCAGTTTTGTAATCTATGTCTACTCCTTTTTCGATGTTCTTTGCAAAGACTCTAAAGTTAATATTCTTGCCACCATCTTCTATGCTGTAGGCTTCAATAATAACTCCTCTTGCCACAAGTTCATCGTCTATAAAAACTGGCGTCACCCTATACCTAACCTTCTTACCTGTGTCCTTTATGTAAGAAGCAACAGCCTCTTCAAAGGGCAACATACCCTTAGTGTTAAATGACCTAGTCCCTGTCATAAGATTTTTCCAGTTGTCATTCTCTCCAGTCAACTGATAGGCGATAAGATGACACCTATTGTAAACTGCACCACCTTCAACAAAGTCATAAAACTTTTGATGCCAACCTGAAGGATGAACTTTTGATATATCACCTCTTGGCTTCTTGGGCATTGAGTCGGGACTTAAAAGTGCGTTGGCTGGTCCAACTCTATTTAAGTAATCTAAGTTTGAATAGTGGGCGAAGTCTGGTCCCATCTTTAAATCCTCTTCAGTAAATTGAGGTGGGTTTTTATCTATTTTATAATAGGTGCTTGATCCTTTGACCTCATAGGGATTGTAAAAACTTGGTATTAAGCTTTCTATTTTATCTAGGGACGAAGCCTGGTTATTGTTGTCAAGTTCTTGAAGACTTTCGTGACCAAATAAAACTCCAGCTATGGTAAGGACAAGACCAACAATGACCTTTAAGTTTTTATTTTTCTTCAATTCTTATCCCTTTCCTTTACTCACAAATCATTTATAAGATTTTCAATATTTTCTATTATATAGGATTCTATAAATTAAAAAAAGTTTATGACCTATCTTTTAGTTTTCAGTTTCTAAAGAATCTTAAAAAACTCCTTAGGACTTCACAAAAGAATTTATTAATAATATAATAGCCTTGTTTAATTTAAATGAATTATGTAGTTTACATAAAAACTTAGGAGGAAAAATGGAAAATCAAAATCACAAGCCTAGTCCATCTGGGGCTGCGCTTCTTCCCTTTCTTGTCTTTGTCATAGTCTACATGGCAACAGGAATTATATTAAATTCAATGGGCATTGAAATGGCATTTTACCAAGTGCCAGCACCAGTTTGCATCTTACCAGCAATTATACTTGCCTTTCTTATGTTCAAGGGAAGCGTCGACGACAAATTCACAGACTTTGTAAGAGGCTGTGGCGACGAAAATATTATTATAATGTGTCTCATCTATATCTTGGCTGGAGCCTTTGCAACAGTATCCAAGGAGTCAGGTGGAGTTGACTCAGTTGTAAATTTCGCCCTATCAATCATTCCCCTTGAATTTATAACAGGTGGAATTTTCTTAATAGGCTGCTTCATCTCTATATCAACAGGAACTTCTGTGGGAACTATCTCAACAGTTGGACCCATAGCAGTTGGACTTGCCCAAAAGGGAAACCTCCCAATGGCCTTGGTCTTGGGATCACTCGTTGGTGGTGCAATGTTCGGCGACAACCTTTCAGTTATTTCTGATACAACAATAGCTGCCACACGAACTCAAAATGTAGATATGAAGGACAAGTTTAAAGCCAACATAAAGATGGCGCTACCTGCAGCAATAATAACTTTTGTAATTTTGTTACTTGTTGGAAAGCCAGAAGTTCTTCCCACACTAGAGGACCGTCCCTACAACCCAGTCTTAATTATGCCTTACCTCTTTGTGCTTATTTCTGCAATAGCAGGTATGAATGTGTTTTTAGTTTTAACAAGCGGAATAATTTTATCAGGAATAATTGGGATAGCAACAGGAGGGCTTGACCTCATGACCTTTGCTCAAAACATCTTCACAGGTTTTTCAGGCATGTTTGAAATATTTTTATTGTCAATGCTAACTGGGGGCCTATCTTATACGGTTTCCAAAAACGGTGGAATAGAATGGCTAGTTCAAAAGATAAGAGGATTTGCAAGAGGGCAAAAATCTGCAGAAGTTTCTATCGCCCTCTTAACCCTATTGACTGACTCTGCAACTGCCAACAACACAGTGGCAATAATAATTGACGGACCAGTTGCAAAGGAAATATCTAAAGACTTCAAAATAGATCCAAGAAGATCGGCTGCCCTCTTAGATACCTTCTCCTGTGTCATGCAAGGGATAATACCTTACGGTGCACAGATCCTAATTGCAGCAGGTCTCACCAAAGAACTTGGCACCAACGCAGTTTCGCCAATGGAACTAATACCCTTCTTGTGGTATCAAGGAATCCTCGCCCTCTTTGCCATAGCATCTATCTTTGTTAGGTATGCAGACATAAGTGGTGAGTGGGATTTTGAAAAGGACAAGTTGAAAGAAGAAAATTAAATCACAAAATAGTACGAGAAAACCCCAGGCTTATGTGGTGACCCCATAAAGTTGGACCTAATACCA
>NZ_KQ960224.1:0-9577 GCF_001553125.1 Peptoniphilus sp. DNF00840 | reverse complement strand
TTCAGGTTATACTTGACTTTTGTTAGCAGGTTTTAATACCTATTAAAATCAATATAACAATTATAAATAAAAAATTAAATCTCATTCAGAAAAAACAACAAAAAATAAACATACATATTATAAGTTAGTAAAATAGCTTATTTATGTAATTTTTATCATCTTAACAACTGAAAAAGTTGTTTTGAATCCCTTCCTAGGCAGATAGTCAAAAATGACTATCTGCCTTTTTTCTTCACATACTAACAAACCAACAAAAATTATAATACCAACTAAATTTAAAAGAAAAAATCTCAAAAACATCAAACCCATTGATAAAAAACATACAAAGTAAAAATAAAAAGAAAGGGGGAATTTTTCAATGATAAGAAAATCAAAGAAAGGATTCACATTAATAGAATTAGTAATATCAATGGCAATTATAGCAGTTTTACTCCTATTAGCAACAGGAAGATATAGACACCATGTAGAAAAAATCAGAATAAAGAAAAACAGATACCAAAGGAAAAGAAACCTCGTGTCTACTATAAGGTCAATCCTCATAAAAAGGTTGTGATTGCCTTGTGGGTACTTTTAGGGCTTAGTTTCAGCTTTGCGATATTCAAGCACTTTACAGCTATAGATACTCATACTATTCACGAAACAACTATCATAGAAAAGGAATACGTTGATACTCATCATGTAGAAAATTTTGTAGAGAACTTTGCGAAAGTCTACTATTCATGGGAGCAATCCGATAAGTCCATTGATAATCGAATGGAAAGTCTAAAAGGCTATCTGACAGATGAACTTCAAGCTCTCAATGTTGATACAGTACGCAAAGATATTCCTGTATCGTCTTCTGTAAGAGGATTTCAGATATGGACGGTAGAGCCAACTGGCGACAATGAGTTTAATGTAACCTACAGTGTAGACCAGCTCATTACAGAGGGAGAAAATACAAAGACCGTCCACTCTGCTTATATAGTGAGTGTCTATGTAGATGGTTCTGGAAATATGGTACTGGTTAAGAATCCGACCATTACCAACATACCTAAGAAATCAAGTTATAAACCAAAAGCCATTGAAAGTGAGGGGACGGTTGATTCCATTACAACCAATGAAATCAATGAGTTTTTAACGACGTTCTTCAAGCTCTATCCTACAGCGACAGCCAGTGAACTTTCCTACTATGTGAATGACGGGATATTAAAACCAATCGGAAAAGAGTACATCTTTCAAGAACTGGTAAATCCTATTCACAATCGTAAGGATAATCAAGTCACGGTATCGCTGACAGTGGAGTATATCGACCAGCAGACCAAAGCAACGCAGGTATCTCAATTTGATTTGGTACTTGAAAAGAACGGGAGTAATTGGAAGATTATAGAATAACAAATATTGGTACATTATTACAGCTATTTTGTAATCACGTACTCTCTTTGATAAAAAATTGGAGATTCCTTTACAAATATGCTCTTACGTGCTATTATTTAAGTATCTATTTAAAAGGAGTTAATAAATATGTGGCAAGGTATTCTTAAATAAACTGTCAATTTGATAGTGGGAACAAATAATTGGATGTCCTTTTTTAGGAGGGCTTAGTTTTTTGTACCCAGTTTAAGAATACCTTTATCATGTGATTCTAAAGTATCCAGAGAATATCTGTATGCTTTGTATACCTATGGTTATGCATAAAAATCCCAGTGATAAAAGTATTTATCACTGGGATTTTTATGCCCTTTTGGGTTTTTGAATGGAGGAAAATCACATGAAAATTATTAATATTGGAGTTTTAGCTCATGTTGATGCAGGAAAAACTACCTTAACAGAAAGCTTATTATATAACAGTGGAGCGATTACAGAATTAGGAAGCGTGGACAAAGGTACAACGAGGACGGATAATACGCTTTTAGAACGTCAGAGAGGAATTACAATTCAGACAGGAATAACCTCTTTTCAGTGGGAAAATACGAAGGTGAACATCATAGACACGCCAGGACATATGGATTTCTTAGCAGAAGTATATCGTTCATTATCAGTTTTAGATGGGGCAATTCTACTGATTTCTGCAAAAGATGGCGTACAAGCACAAACTCGTATATTATTTCATGCACTTAGGAAAATGGGGATTCCCACAATCTTTTTTATCAATAAGATTGACCAAAATGGAATTGATTTATCAACGGTTTATCAGGATATTAAAGAGAAACTTTCTGCCGAAATTGTAATCAAACAGAAGGTAGAACTGTATCCTAATATGTGTGTGACGAACTTTACCGAATCTGAACAATGGGATACGGTAATAGAGGGAAACGATGACCTTTTAGAGAAATATATGTCCGGTAAATCATTAGAAGCATTGGAACTCGAACAAGAGGAAAGCATAAGATTTCAGAATTGTTCTCTGTTCCCTCTTTATCATGGAAGTGCAAAAAGTAATATAGGGATTGATAACCTTATAGAAGTTATTACTAATAAATTTTATTCATCAACACATCGAGGTCCGTCTGAACTTTGCGGAAATGTTTTCAAAATTGAATATACAAAAAAAAGACAACGTCTTGCATATATACGCCTTTATAGTGGAGTACTACATTTACGAGATTCGGTTAGAGTATCAGAAAAAGAAAAAATAAAAGTTACAGAAATGTATACTTCAATAAATGGTGAATTATGTAAGATTGATAGAGCTTATTCTGGAGAAATTGTTATTTTGCAAAATGAGTTTTTGAAGTTAAATAGTGTTCTTGGAGATACAAAACTATTGCCACAGAGAAAAAAGATTGAAAATCCGCACCCTCTACTACAAACAACTGTTGAACCGAGTAAACCTGAACAGAGAGAAATGTTGCTTGATGCCCTTTTGGAAATCTCAGATAGTGATCCGCTTCTACGATATTACGTGGATTCTACGACACATGAAATTATACTTTCTTTCTTAGGGAAAGTACAAATGGAAGTGATTAGTGCACTGTTGCAAGAAAAGTATCATGTGGAGATAGAACTAAAAGAGCCTACAGTCATTTATATGGAGAGACCGTTAAAAAATGCAGAATATACCATTCACATCGAAGTGCCGCCAAATCCTTTCTGGGCTTCCATTGGTTTATCTGTATCACCGCTTCCGTTGGGAAGTGGAATGCAGTATGAGAGCTCGGTTTCTCTTGGATACTTAAATCAATCATTTCAAAATGCAGTTATGGAAGGGATACGCTATGGTTGCGAACAAGGATTATATGGTTGGAATGTGACGGACTGTAAAATCTGTTTTAAGTATGGCTTATACTATAGCCCTGTTAGTACCCCAGCAGATTTTCGGATGCTTGCTCCTATTGTATTGGAACAAGTCTTAAAAAAAGCTGGAACAGAATTGTTAGAGCCATATCTTAGTTTTAAAATTTATGCGCCACAGGAATATCTTTCACGAGCATACAACGATGCTCCTAAATATTGTGCGAACATCGTAGACACTCAATTGAAAAATAATGAGGTCATTCTTAGTGGAGAAATCCCTGCTCGGTGTATTCAAGAATATCGTAGTGATTTAACTTTCTTTACAAATGGACGTAGTGTTTGTTTAACAGAGTTAAAAGGGTACCATGTTACTACCGGTGAACCTGTTTGCCAGCCCCGTCGTCCAAATAGTCGGATAGATAAAGTACGATATATGTTCAATAAAATAACTTAGTGTATTTTATGTTGTTATATAAATATGGTTTCTTGTTAAATAAGATGAAATATTTTTTAATAAAGATTTGAATTAAAGTGTAAAGGAGGAGATAGTTATTATAAACTACAAGTGGATATTGTGTCCTGTATGTGGAAATAAAACACGATTAAAGATAAGGGAAGATACTGAATTAAAAAAATTCCCCCTCTATTGTCCGAAATGCAGACAAGAAAATTTAATTGAAATAAAGCAGTTCAAAGTAACTGTGATTACAGAGCCAGACGCAAAGACGCAGAGCCGATAAAATGAGATTAATACAATCTCATTTTATCGGCTCTTTCCGTTATGTATGGATTCTTTTAATTAGTCTTCGATGTTTCTTGCTTCGTTGATACCGCTGGCTAAAGATTCCATTAAGGATAGTTCTTTGTCTGTAAAGCTATCCATGTATTTCTCTATCTGTAATCGTCGGGTGCTTTTTACCAAGTTATTAGCAGGTAAGAAAAATTCATCAACGGAAACATGAAGTAACGATACAAGGTCATAAAGAACTTGTATGCTGGGGTGTTGCCCTTTATTTTCAATATTAGTTAAGTACCGTGGGTCAATTTCAATCAATGCTCCCACTTGTTCACGAGTTAAACCTCGTTTCAATCGAGCTTCTTTAATGGCTAAACCAAAGGCTCTAAAATCATATTTATCTTCTTTTTTACGCATAGTAGACCACCTCTATACATTTTATTGTTCCTACTGAATTAAAAACAGGTATAGAAAAACGTGTTATATGGTTTATAGGTTTATATTTAATAAAAAGCACTACTAAACGCCAATAAAAAAAACCGTTATATGGTAGTGCTATTTACGCTGTTAAAATATTGTATATTACTTCCAAATGGCGGTTTGTTGGAGGTCAACGTCGCCATGAAGTACATCATATACAATAAATTTCCTTACATTGGGTTCTTGTCAAAAAAAGTCGTCTATCTGCAATAGATAAGTACGTCCACCAATGTGGTTTTATAAATCATATAGATAGAATAACAGAAGCATGTAAACAGAGAAATAAATCTGTTTATATGCTTTTTTGGCTATTCAGAACTTTTTTACAAAGTTTATTTATCAGTAATGCAACAAATCCCCCTTTCACATTGGGACTAAGAGTGAAAGGAGATAAACGAGCAAGGCTCACTTCCTTTCCTAGACAGAAAGGGGGTGAGAAACATGAAACCATCTTCTTTTCAGACCACAATAGAAAATCAGTTTGACTATATCTGTAAACGTGCTATGGAAGACGAGCGAAAGAATTATATGCTTTATCTTTCAAGGATTGCAAAGCGTGAGGTGTCCTTTTCGGATGTTGGCGATTATCTTGTTAGCCAGTTTGCGACAACAGATAACTATTCAACTGACTTTCAGATTTTTACACTCAATGGGTTATCAGTAGGCGTTGAAAATGATTTGTTGAGTGAAGCATTACGTGAGTTGCCAGACAAGAAACGTGAAATTCTACTGCTGTTTTACTTTATGGACATGAGCGATTCAGAAATTGCAGACCTGTTGAAATTGAACCGTTCTACTGTCTATCGGCATAGAACCAGTGGACTAGCCTTAATCAAGAAGTTTATGGAGGAGGAAAACGAAGAATGAGAAAAGAATATTCCAGAATTCCATTCCCATTGATTGTAAAGGCTTGTGATGGCGATACAGAAGCGATTAACCAGATTCTACATTATTACAGAGGGTACATTGCTAAACGCTCTCTACGGTTGATGAAAGATGAATATGGCAATCAAAGTATGGTCGTTGATGAGGTCTTACGTGGACGAATGGAAACCAGGTTGATTACAAAAATCCTGTCATTTGAGATTGAGTAGCACCGATTTATCTCTCTTTTCGTGGAAGTGCGGACGAGCTTTCCATACTTCCCGATTGGGGAGGTTTGTTATTCCATCAAAGCATATTGTCTTTCAGTATGTTTTGATAGGCTGACAAGCCATCTGTTCTTTGAAAACTGAATAACAGCAGTCGAATACATTTCGATAAGAAAAGAGCCAACGGAGCTGACCGCCATGACCTGCCCTGTAAAGATAGCGAGCGATTCATGTCAGTGATCCGAGAAGTAATCTTTAGCAGGATTGCCAGCGAAGACATTCTTATCGTAATAATGATACTCCTGTATCGTCATAGTCCGAGCGTTAAAAGCGTCGCAGGCAATGAGTACAGTTGGACGAGAACCGTGCAAGGGTGGAACTCCCGTGAGCTTTGCTAAAGCTGTTCGATTGCTTGTAAAACTACTTTTATGAAATCTAACGTGTGATTGGGAAAGGAGGATTTTATGAAGCAGACAGATATTCCTATCTGGGAGCGTTATACCCTGACCATTGAAGAAGCGTCTAAGTATTTCCGTATTGGCGAAAATAAGCTCCGTCGTTTGGCAGATGAAAATAAAAATGCTGATTGGCTGATTATGAATGGCAATCGTATTCAGATAAAGCGAAAACAGTTTGAAAAAATTATTGATAAATTGGACGCAATCTAGCGTCGCCAAAGGGTCTTGGATATGATAAAATAGCATTAAGTCGTATCAAGGCTCTTTCCATTTTGGAAAGGAGCGAAAGCCATGTCAGAGAAAAGACGTGACAATAAAGGTCGCATTTTAAAGACTGGGGAGAGCCAACGAAAAGACGGAAGATACTTATATAAATATGTAGATTCATTTGGAGAACCGCAATTTATCTACTCATGGAAACTGGTGGCTACAGACAGAGTACCAGCAGGAAAGCGTGATTGTGTTCCTCTTCGGGAAAAAGTTGCGGAGCTACTGAAAGACATTCATGATGGCATTGATGTTGTAGGAAAGAAAATGACACTTTGTCAGCTTTACGCAAAGCAGAATGCTCAAAGACCCAATGTGAAGAAAGGCACGCAAACTGGACGGAAATATCTGATGGATATTTTGACAAAGGACAAGTTAGGTGCAAGGAGCATAGACAGCATTAAACCGTCTGACGCTAAAGAATGGGCGATTAGAATGAGTGAAGATGGATATGCTTATCAAACCATCAATAACTATAAGCGTTCTTTAAGGGCTTCATTCTATATTGCGATTGAAGACGATTGTGTTCGGAAGAATCCCTTTGACTTCCAGCTAAATACCGTCATTGATGATGATACTGTTCCTAAAGTCGCATTGACAACGGAGCAGGAAGAAAAGCTGTTATCCTTTGCGAAAGCTGATAAGACCTACAGCAAGAATTATGATGAAATCCTGATACTCTTAAAAACGGGTCTTCGTATTTCAGAGTTTGGCGGTCTGACACTTTCAGATTTGGATTTTGAAAATCGTCTTGTCAAGGTAGACCATCAGTTACTACGAGATACTGAAAATGGATACTACATTGAAACTCCCAAGACTAAAAGTGGCGAACGACAAGTTCCTATGGTTGAAGAAGCCTATCAAGCGTTTCAGCGAGTGCTGGCGAATCGGAAGAACCGTAAATGTGTTGTGATTGATGGTTATAGTAATTTCCTTTTTCTCAATGGGAAAGACTATCCTAAAGTGGCAAGTGATTACAATGGTATGTTGAAAAACCTTGTCAAGAAATACAATAAATATCATGAGGCTAAGCTACCCCATATCACTCCACACATTTTGCGTCATACGTTCTGCACTAACTATGCAAATGCAGGAATGAACCCAAAAGCATTGCAGTACATTATGGGGCATGCGAATATAAACATGACGCTGAACTATTACGCACATGCTACATTCGATTCTGCTATGGCAGAGATGAACCGCTTGGAAAAAAAGAAACAGCAGGAACGTCTTGTTGCTTAGTAGTACAGATGAATTTACTACTAATTTACCACTTCTGACAGTCAATTCATGAGGAAATATATAAGGAAACGTGAAGTATCTTCCAACAGTAAAAATGCTCGAAGCCCTTTAGAATAAGGATTTGCGAGCATTTAATGAGATTTAAAAGGATAATTAGAAATCTATGTTTTGTTTATATACAAATAAAAACTTTTTTCTAAATCACATGAATTTTCAATTTTTTTTCATACATATTATGACTTAAAAAAAGAAAGGGGGAAAAAATCAAAATGAAAACCAAATCAACAAAAGGATTTACACTAATAGAAATCATTATAACATTGGCAATATTAGCAGTTCTGTTTCTCTTAGCATCAGGAAATTATAGAAAACATATATCAGATGCTAATGAAACATTGATAATAGCAGACACAGGCAAGATGTCAACAGCAATAAAAGCAGAGTTAGCAAATGATAAAAAACCATTATCAAAAGACCCAATCAGTAGAAGAAGATTAAGGGGAGCAACAGTTTATTCAGGTAGACAAAAGGAGTCAGGACTACCAAATGAATTATTATACAACATAGAAAACCCAAGAAAGCACTTAAATACAACACTTAAAGGGCAATTTGTGGCAACAGCAGATGGAGAAGCTTACTACATAAAAAGAAACACAAGCACAAAACCAAATACAGGAACAATAGTAATTCCACCACAACAACCACCAGTATGTCCAGAAGCAGAACTCAATAAACTAAATGGAAACTATAAAATCACAAGGGGTTCTGATTACGCAATATACATACAAGAATCATCAGGAGCAATGTTAAAAATAGACCTTAGATGCTTAAAATTAGACACTTTTGTTTATAATATTATTAAATTAAAAGGAGTTAATGGCACAGAACAACTTTCAATAAGAAGAGACCCAATAGTTCAGGTTATAGAGAAAAAAGGAAATATCTTAACGCTACAAGATATAAAAGGCAATACAGGAAAAATAGATATATCATCAGCAGAAATATTTACTCAAAATCAACCATTAGAAGACAAGAAAATACAAGTAAAGCTTATACCAGATACAACAAAAGCAAAAATAATAAATATTTTAGAAGATGATTTTCCACTACAAGGCACTATACAGGATTTAATGATAAATGCCCCAACAATAAAAGAAAATGTAACAAAACTGGCTATGATTTCATCAGATGATATATTCAGAAGCCAAACAACAAATGGAATAACATTTTATCCAGAAGGCAACAGCTATGTTAAAAACTCTTTAGTGACAGTTTATACAGATGATTTAGAACTCCTAGATAAATTAGAAGATTATTTAAAACAAAATGGAAAAGCCAAGATACAAGTCAAATATGAACAAAGTAACAAAGAAATATATAAAACTTTAATAAAACTAGAAGTATTAACAAGCGATGGATATAAAGATATTAAAACACTTTAAAAAATAAAATCTCATTTGAAAAAAATCATAAAAAATAAACATACATAACATAAGCTAGTAAAATAGCTTATCATAGTATCTTATAAATCAGCAATTTTCCCAAAGGTTGCTGAATCACCACTTCTAAGCAGGTAGTTCCTCCGACTACCCGCTTTTTTATTGAAAAATAACCTACTAACAAACAAACTAATTCCATACCATAACCCAGAATTAAAAATAAAATCCCATTCATAAAAAATCACAAAAAATAAACATACAGAGTATGAAACGCTTGATGACTACATTCAAAAATAACATTATCCTAGTGAATAGTTAGCATTGAGTGTTTACATTTTAATTAACTGTTGTTTGTTCCTTTCAAAAAATCATCTTAACAACAGTTAAACCCAAACAGAAAGCAGATAAAAAAATATTTTTCTGATTTCAAAAAAATGAATAGAAATATACATACATATTACATATGTAATTTCACCTTTCATAAAACACACGCAGGTAACTTTAAAACTCATTATGTAACCTTAAAAATGAACTTTTAACACCTTTACCAAAAAGCAATAAGTATAAATACTTTTGTTATTCTGCGTGTGTTTTTAATTGTTTAAAAATAGCCTTAGAAAAATGAACTGACCCCCAAAAGTTGGACTTAAA
>NZ_KQ960223.1:0-2744 GCF_001553125.1 Peptoniphilus sp. DNF00840 | reverse complement strand
CAGGCTTTTTTGCCTGCTTTGTCATCAGTCTGAATGTGATAAAAATCACATTATTTTTTTGCCTAAGATGGTAAAATTAAAATAGAAAAGAGGGATATGATGAGTTTATTTTTAGGATACATCCACCACTTGATGTACGAAAAGATTTTATTTCAAGAAGAATTGTTAGGAAGTTTGCTGGACTTAGTTGATGAAGATGAAAAAATTAGTTTAAGCAAGGAACTTGATAAGGAATTTCCAATAGAGAAGGGTGACTTAAAGGATATTATTGACGAATCTAATATTCACGGATGGCTTGATGAAAGAGTGAGAAGGAGTGAGCACAGACTTGCAAAGACAGTGGCATTTTTGTTAAAGGACTTTGACATAGTAGATTTAAAAAATAAATTTTACGATTTTGGAAAGAAATACGAAGCTGGAGATACTCCTGAAGAAGCCTTCAACTTTATTACTTCAAAATTTTTAGATGGGATGCCCTGTGATCACTCGTTAATGATAGTGAAAAACGATGAAGAAGAATTTGTTTTTGAAGTTGCAAGAGACCTTCACAGAGATATTTGGGAAGCTTATGTTAATCCAGATTACTATTGGGACCTAAGAGATGCTTTTATAGGTGGAAGTTTAGAAAATTCTGGATTAAAATATGAAAATATAGATGAAACTTATGTAATTAGGAAGTGATTTAATGGATACTTTAAAATATACGATTGAATACTTGGAAGACGAGCACGAAGAAATTCTAGCTTTTTGTAAGAGGATGGAAGAAAAGTGTTTGGAAATTCTTCACGGAAATGTTGATAAAGAATTTTTCAGGAGAGCTATAAGTTTTATAAGATTGTATGCCGACGGACTTCACCACAAGAAGGAAGAAGACATTTTATTTAAGGCAATGCTTGATAACCTTGGACCTCTTGCAGAAAAAGTTGTACGTGGCGGCATGCTTGTTGAACATCAAATGGCAAGGGGTTATGTAATGGAGCTTGAAAATAATTTAAACTTGTTTGAAGAAAATTCAGATGATCTTGCAAAGTTACACATAATAACAAATGCTATGGCTTATGTTGAGCTACTTAGAAATCATGCAGAAAAGGAAAACAAAACAGTTTATCCCTTTGCAGATAAAAGTCTTCCAGAAGATGTGAAAGAAGAAGTTGCAAGAGAAATGAAAGAAAGGGTTAGGGAGGAAGAAAAGTCTCTTGAAGATAAAAAGAATTTGATGGAGTCCTTGGGAATTTAATTTAAAATCCCCCTTAATTATATATAAATTCACTTTCATCTATTAGTATAAAGATTACAAATTGATTACAAAGTCTTCATAAGCAAGACTTTTACTAGACTTTTTGATAATATAATTCTTCGAGGTGAAAGAATGAAAAGAATACTCATATTGATGATAATTTTAATTGCAGCACCCTTTAGTGTTTTTGCATCTAAAGAAGTGGCAATGCCTTTGAATGTAAGTGCAATTAAAGAAAGTGATGTTTACAATTTTGAAATTAAAAATGCCAAAGATAAGGACCTAATAGAAATTGAAGTTAAGAGCGAGGGAAATGAATCCAAGGGAGTGTTTAAGAAAAATATTATCTCCAAGGACAATAAGAAATTTATTTCTATAAGCCAAGAGGAATTAGATTCTCTTGTTGGTCCATCAAGTGGCTATGCCTTTAGACTTAGGTTTGCCAATAATGAAAAGTCCTTAGGATTTTCCAACGAACTTCACTTAGGTAAGGCTCCTGTTTTTAGAAATTATAGCAACTGGGCTTATCAAGATTTATTAAAGGCAGAAGGTTTAAAACTTTTTTCTAAAGGAGTAGCAACTGATACAAGAGCAAAAATTACTAGGGAAGAGTTTGCAGAAATTGCAGTTAAGGCCTACAAGATAAAGTATGAGAGATCTTCTCAGGGAACTGTGAAGCACTTCAAAGACACAGACAACCAATATGTTAATATGGCCTATGATCTTGGCATAATGAGTGGAAAGGGCGATGAAACTTTTTCTCCAAAGGCTCACATGACTAGGGAAGACTATGCAGTTGTCATTGCAAATATTTTTGAATTAAATAACAAGAAGAATGTTAGCATGAAGGACAAGAAGAAGATTGCTAGTTATGCAAGAGAATCTGTTAACAAGGCACTTAATGCAAAGTACTTAACTCTAGATGAAAAGAAAAACTTTAATCCAAAGAAGGAAATGAGTAGGGAAGAAGTTATTTCTTCTATAGTACGTAATATTTAATGTAAATTTTACAAAAAATTTATTTAAATTATAAAATTAAATAATTTATGATATAATACTTCCAGGTGAGATAATGAAAAAAGTAATTTTTGACATTAGTCCACTTGGAAGTTTTCAATTTTCTTGTGAGACTTACATAATTTATTATAGGGAAAAATATGGAAAAGATATTTTTTTCTACACTAGAAAAGATGGAAAGTACATTAAGGTAGAGGATAGTGAAGAACTAAAGAATTTAAATAACAGGGTCATTGTTCACAGAGACTTGGGACCCGTTGTTGAAATGATTCCTCACGACTTAGACACAAGAGTCTTGCCACTAGATGAAGAGCAAGAAGAAGATGAAATCCTAATTGATATTGTTGAGAGATTGGGAGATAGAGCAAGCTGGAAGAATTCTAAGATCCAGGTTGTTGAAGTTCAATAATTAATAGGTAAAGTAAAAGAGATTCGTAATCGAATCTCTTATTTTTTTTCTAAATTGCAACAATAAGTTAGCCACTTTTGA
>NZ_KQ960222.1:0-588 GCF_001553125.1 Peptoniphilus sp. DNF00840 | reverse complement strand
CAACAAAAGCAAGCACCACAAGTAGTACAAAATAACAGTGCATCCAATAACTTTACAGACACAAGTGGTCACTGGGCTAAGACAGCTATTGATTACGTTGTAAGCAAGGGATACTTTGCAGGTCTAAGCAATACTGAGTTTGGACCAAACAAGTCCATAACAAGAGGACAATTTGTAAGTGTTCTAGGAAGAATGTTGAAGGTCAATGTAAATGACTACAAGGATCAAAACTTTAAAGATGTTAAGTCAGGAATGTATTACAGTCCATACATCACATGGGCAAACAAAGTTGGAATAGTATCAGGAGTAGGTCAAGGAAACTTTGCACCTGATAAAGAACTAACAAGAGAAGAAATGGCTGTAATGATGACTAAGTTCTTAAAGGTATCAGGCAAGAATCTCAATGCCAAGGGTAATACTAATGGCTTCAAAGATGAAGAAAAGATTCAAAGCTGGGCTAAGGATTCTGTAAAAGAAATGGCAAGACTTGGTATAGT
This sequence comes from Peptoniphilus sp. DNF00840, assembly GCF_001553125.1. Lineage (NCBI taxonomy): Bacteria > Bacillati > Bacillota > Tissierellia > Tissierellales > Peptoniphilaceae > Peptoniphilus > Peptoniphilus sp. DNF00840. The sequence continues at coordinate 91 of NZ_KQ960222.1, read as the reverse complement.
AAGTGGTATGGGCGATGGAAGCTTCGCACCAAAATCTCAATTTACTAGGGCACAAGTTGCACAAGTTCTTTATAACATTGATCACAATTAA
>NZ_KQ960221.1:0-10010 GCF_001553125.1 Peptoniphilus sp. DNF00840 | reverse complement strand
GTATTAGGTCCAACTTTATGGGGTCACCACAAAATTTCCATCGGGAATTTTTATTATTTTTAATGTTGACATTAGTTGTTTTTTTTGTTATTTTTTTATTGTTAATATTTAATTAATAGGAGGTTTACATGAATAAAAATTTTAAAAAAAGTACAATTATTTTATTATCCGTTTCTATACTTGCATCATCCATACCTGTTTTTGCACAATCTAAAAATACTAAGGCTCTTACTGAAATTAATGACTGTGTTAACTTCAAAGAAGAAAATTACAATAGCTCTCTCGCAAATTCAATATTAGAAAAAAACTTTGATGAAGATCTTCTTACAGATGAAGAATCTAAACTATTAGACTCCTTAGTATCAAAAGAAACTAAATCCACAGAAGAAAAAGAAGAAATTTTAGAAGTTCTAAAAACTTTTAACGATCCTTATTTAAGAAGTGTAAAAAAGGTTATCTCTGTTGATAAAGCTGGAAAAGCTTTGAATATTGTAATAGATTTAGCTTTATTGGCTACTGGTGAAGGTGGATTAGCAAATGCAGGAATTAAAGAACTTGAAAAAAAATATGGCGTAGAAAAAGCAAAAGAAATAATAGAAAAAAAAGTTGTTACGAAAGTTGCAAAAAAACTCTCTGACTGGGGGTTAAAAGGAATGCTAGCTCATGCTGGTAGATTCGCTGGAATTATAATAGACAATATTTTTGATCCCGGAACTGCAATAGCTAAATTTATAGATAACCATCTCGATGCTAATAAAGGGAATGGCTATCTGGATGTTAATGTACCATGGTAAAAAATAAAATTATATTTATTTTATACTTTATAATATTCATAACTTTCGGATGTATTAACTTATTTTATCCCTTAAATAAAGTAGTTGTACTCGCGTATAGCGTATTAACTACAATCATTTTAATCCAATGTGAAAACATGTTTAGATTTAAAATTAATAAAAATATAAAAGACATTGCAATAATTTATATTATTTTAGTTTTGATAGAATTCTTTATAGAGGACTTTATTTCTCCCATGACATCTAACTCACCACAAAATCATGTTTTTATTTTTCTTAGTTCCTTATCTATTTTAACTATTTATAAAATATTAAAATATAAGAAGTCTAATAAAAAAGGACGCTGTTAATTTAATCACAGCGTCCTTTTTTAGCCCACACCAAAATCTGTTATTTCAAATAAAATATCAACGTGAGGATCATCTTCAAGGTACCTATATTTTTCTACGAACCACTTAACGAGTTCTTCGTCTCTCTTTATCTCAGTTGAGTTGTTCATAAAAATATTTACTGTTGCGTGGGAGAAATTTTTTATAATTTCCATATCACGGTCTATCATTTCTCTCGTTTGACCCTTTATGCCCACCATGACACAGGGTGAGTCAAAATATTTTTGTACTTCTCTATAGTCTTTAAAGTCTGCACCCTTTTTAAGGACTCTTTCCCTAAAGTCATTGTCAAAAGTTTCTATCCCAGTTTTAAAAGTTATAGGGATTCCAAAAAATTCTCTTATCTCATCAAGTCTATTTCTATAAATCCAATGAGCTTCAAAAAATAATCTCTTTATATTTTTTTCTTCAACTACTTTTTTTATTTCTTTAAGTGTATTTTCTGTCAAATCAAAAACTGATGCAGAGTCAATTACTTCTAGGACTCCAAACTCCCCAGTGACATTTTTTAAAACTTCAAGATTTATCTCGTCTATCTTCTTCTTATCTATCTCATTGTCATCTATATAATCGCAAAAAGTACACTTGCCCCACTTGCAAGGTCTTGCCTTTAAGAGGACAATTTCTCTTTTTGTCTTGTTAGTAATTTTTGAATACCTATTGATAAAATCATCTCCTTAAAATTAATATAGCTTTCTTAAATATTTTACCACAAAAACTTTATTGCTGTCCTTTGGTCTATATTGACACCTTACTTCCTTTTATTTATACTAAGTTTTACATAAGATAGCAAAAATAAATAAACTCTTAATAATAAATGTGAGGAAATATATGGCAGTAAAAATAATTGTGGGATCAACTTGTGATGTGGAAGAAAATATTAAAAAGGACTTAATCGTAGTTCCCCTCCACGTTACCTTTGGAGATGAAGACTTCCTAGATTCAGTTGATATTACTAAGGACGAATTTTATGAAAGACTTGAAAAAAAGGAAGATTTCCCTATGACAAGTCAACCAACTCCTGTGGCCTTTATGGATATCTATAAGGAAGTAATAGATAAGGGAGACGAGGCAGTTGTTATTGTCCTATCTTCAAAGTTATCGGGAACTTATCAAAGTGCCAAGCTTGCCAGCGAAGGTCTTGAAGATAAAATCTTTATAGTAGACAGTTTAAATGTTTCTAACGCAGAAGGTGCTCTAGTTGAATATGCACTAAGACTTGTAAAAGAAGGTAAGTCTGCAAGAGAAATAAAGAAAATCCTTGATGAGGCTAAGAAGAAGTTAAGATTAGTGGTCTTAGTCGACACCCTAGAATACCTTGAAAGAGGCGGAAGAATTTCAAAGACTTCAGCCCTTCTCGGCAACCTCTTCTCTGTTAAGGCCCTCTTATCTATGAAGGATGGAGCAATTGCATCTGTTGGCAAGGCCAAGGGAATAAAAAATGCCAATAATCTTTTCATTAGTGAAATAGAAAAGACTGGATCCATTGACTTTGATATGCCAATCAAGCTTGGCTACACAGGTCGTGACGGCAGCAAAATCGAAAAATACCTAAGAGAGACAAAGAGCCTTTGGGAAGATAAGATTTCTTCACCAGAGTTCATCCAAATCGGAAGTGTTGTTGGGACACACACAGGTCCTGGTGCCCTCTTCTTGTCCTACTTTAGCAAATAATTTTAACTTATAAGGTTCCTAGTCTTTAGGGACTTTTTTATTTGTCCTAAATTTTTTTTAATCAAATTTAACTTCAAATTAAAAAACTGAAAACATATTAAACTTCTTTATGTATGCCATATCTTCACGATTTAAAATAAGTTTCTTCTGCAGCTCTTTATCTTCATCTAAAATCCTTGTTGAAAATAGCATCTTTATGGCAGCTGGCATTATAGGCCTAATTGAAATGCCACTCCAAAGTCCCCATCTTATTTCAGAATCAACAAAGGGCGACAAGATAGATATGTTTGGTTTTTCAAGATCTGTGTACTTGTTGTACAAGTTTATTCTGGTTATACTGTCGAAATGCTCAATGTTTCCATAATAGGTGTTCTCGCAAATATAAGGAAAGTCGTAATCTGAAATATTCATATACATAGAGACCCTGTGGTCCTTATCCTCTCCTCCACTTATCTCAATAAGTGACTTAAGAATTTTTGAATTTCTCCCATCATAATAGTAGGAATATATTTTTGAATCCTCTTTAAAGAACCTAGGGACTTTGTCTAAGTCTATGGACTTTTTCTTGGGCTTCAATATATTTTGAGGTATGAGCCTAGCTGTTTCTATTTCAAAGACATCACTAATCTCCTTTAAGGTGACTAGATCAATATTAATTTCTCCATTTTCATATTTTGACACTGCTGACTTACTCTTATTAATCTTTTTTGCCAAGTCATCTAAGGTCATATTTTTTAACTTCCTTATTTTCTTTATTTTTTTGCCAACTTCTTTTAAATATTCATCCACTTTTACTCACCAAATTTCCTATAAATATTCTTTTGCTGCTTATTTTTTGTAAATAATTTATTTGTTTAGAATTTTATCATAATGCCTTGGTCTTTTCCACTTTGGAGAAACTTATAGCAAAAAAGTTTCTTTAGGATAAAATTCATCTCAATAAAAAATTTTTTTCTACTTGCTATACTTGTCTTGCGAGGTGAAAAATGAAAAAGTTAAATTTAGAAATTAAGTATGATAGACGTGGAAGTAATAGCGTAAAATGGGATCACAAGGATTTTATCGATTCAAGGGCAAGTGATAAGGCTCTTCCCCTTTGGTTATCTGATATGGAGTTTAGGGTAGCAGATGAAGTTATAGATGCTCTTTCCAAGAGAGTAGACCATGGTTTCTTTGGTCAGTCAATGCCTGGCGAAAAATATTTTTCATCTATTCAAAGTTGGTATTATGATAGGTTTTCTTGGAAAATAGAAATGGATTCAATATTCTATTCCCCTGGTGTCTTGCCAGCTATTGGCTTTGCCATAAATTCTTTTACAAAAGAAGGCGATGGAATAATTATTCAACCACCAGTTTTCTATCCCTTTGCACAATTAATAGCAGAAAACGGAAGAAAAGTTGTCAATAATAATTTAATCAATGATGATGGTTACTACTATATTGACTTCAACGATCTTGAAGATAAGGCTAAAGACCCAAATAACACAATGCTCCTTCTCTGCTCTCCTCACAATCCTGTCGGTCGTGTTTGGAAAAAAGAAGAGCTTTTAAAAATTATTGAGATTTGCAAAAAATATGACTTAACTATTTTCTCCGATGAAATCCATTGTGACTTAACCAGAAAAAATGTAAGACACTATCCTCTTATGAGTCTCGGTGCTTATAATAAAATTGCTGCTGCAGTTGCTCCAAGTAAAACTTTTAATGTTGGTGGACTTCCTATCGCTCAAATTATAATTGATGACCATGACTTAAAAGACAAGTGGAACAAAGAAACTTATGGAAGACACTTCATTAGGTTTGCACCACCACTTGATATGATTTTATGCGAGACAGCTTACTCTCATTGTGCTTATTGGGTTGATCAAGTAATGGATTATGTGGAAAACAATTTTGATTTTATTGTCAAGTTCTTAGGAGAAAAACTTCCACAAACAAAATACAAAAAACCTGAAGGAACTTTCTTAGCCTGGATCAACTTTGGCGCTTATGTAAATCACAAAGACCTAATGGACATCTTAATTACAAAGTACGACTTATTAATTGAAGATGGAATTGTTTTTGGTGAGCCAGGAGATGGTTACTTTAGAATTAGCATTGCCTGTCAAAGAAACATCCTAGAAGAAGGTTTAAATAAAATTGTTCAAGCTATAAATGAATTGCAAGGACAGTAATAAATTAAATTTCATTTTTGAATTTGCTACAAACAAATTATTAATTTTTAAAATTAAGTTCCTAATCTTTAGGGACTTTTTTATTTGTCATCAATGGACTCGTGAAAGTTAGAATTCTTTATCTAATTATAATTCTATGGTAAAATAGGGGAGATAGGAGTTGATTTATTGGAAAAAGAAACTGACTATAAGGGACTCATTAGACTCTTCACAAGGTCTATTTTCATTTCCATGATTGGAATGATTTTTCCCTTTTTATATATTTTGTTTCCTTCTATGTATGTAGCTGAATCTGTGAAGGAGGGAATTATAAAAGTAATGGCGACACTTCTTGCCGTTGTACTTTTAATTGCTGGTTTCATGGGACCAGTCCAAGCCATAGTTGTCTTTACAATCTTTGGTCCCTTCATCTTAATTTTTCACTACATGATTACAACAAAAAGGTCTGTCTCTATGACTATCTTGGCGACATCTTTAATATTTTTTACATCAATAATGGTTTTATTCTTTGCCTTTGGGATCAATAGTAAAGTCCTAAATTCAAGGGAAACTATAAATGCCATTACAGAATTTTACAAAAACCTAGCAGGCGAAGATATTTTGTCTTCAGGGACTATGGCGATTTTCACAGAAAATGTAGAGCTCTACTACAAGAAATTTTTGCAAATTCTTCCATCTGTCCTAATTATCACATCTATTGTGACTTCCTATGTTACTTATACATGGGCTGGAAGAAGTCTTCTTACAAGGGGGATTTTTATTATTCAACCATCCTCTCTTGAATTCTTGAAGTTCCCAAGGGAAATCATAGCCTTGTCACTTGTGAGTCTAGCCCTCTTTTCACTTACTGGCGACTACTTTGGACCCACAGGTCAAGTCTTTACGATCAACCTAATGAACTTAGTCTTCTTTATGCTCTATGCTTCTGGCCTTGCCCTTACCAAATTTTATATGACGAGATTTGGAGTTAAGAGATTTTTACAATTTCTCTTAATAGGTCTAAGCTTTACTATATCAAGCCTACAGATTTTTTTAATAATCCTTGGTGGACTTGATCAAATTGTTAACTTTAGAAAAATTAAATAAGTGAGAATGCTATGAAAAACGAATATAAATTTAAAGATTTTCTTCCCTTTTTTATTTTTGGAATAGCCCTTGTTGTGGCATTAATTTTCACAAGACCCCTACTTGGTCTTTTGGGAATTTTGGCACTTGCCTATGTAGCCTTCTTGGCCTATAACAAAATAAATATTAAAAATGAAGAAAATTTAAAAGCCCTTGAAAGCTTAAATGAAAGATTTGATTCCCTGACTAAGCAGGCAATCTTCGACATGCCCTTTCCCCTTGTTGTTACAGATGAAAAGGCAAAAATCCTTTGGTACAATACTCCCTTCATCAATCTCTTTAATGAAAATAGCGTCTTGGAGGGTGATCTTGAAAACCTAATTGGAGATATTGATATAGCAAATATCTTAAACTCTGAGGGTCAAAGGACTATACCTGTTGAAGTAAATAAAAGATTTTTTAACATCTATACCAACATTGTGGAAAGCAAGTCTGAAAAGGGAGAAGGCAAGTCTGTCCTATTTTATCTAGTGGACAACACTGCCTATCAAAATTTAAAAAACAAGTACACGGATGAATTTGCCATTGTGGCAAAGGTTGAAGTGGATAACTTTGATGAGGCTATATCTTCTGCCCCATCAGAAATCAGACCCCTTCTAATTGCAGAAATTGACTCAACAATTTCTCAATACTTTGAAGAGTACGATGCCCTTGTAAAAAAATCTGACGAGGACCTATATCTTGTGGTTATGAACTTTAAGTCCCTAAAGGCAATTAAGGAAAAGAGATTTGACATCCTAGATGACCTAAGAGACCTCAATAAGGGCAACTCAATTCCAATTACACTTTCCATTGGAGTTTCTTCCTTTGGACTTAACTTCAAGGATGCCTATGTTGAGTCTGACTCTTCTCTTGACTTAGCACTAGGTCGTGGTGGCGACCAAGCTGTTGTAAAGATTGATGACAACTACGAGTTCTTTGGTGGAAAATCCAAGGCCATGGAAAAGAGAAATAAGGTTAAGGCAAGGGTAATTGGTGAAGCCCTAAAGCAATTGATCGATAGGTCTGAAAATGTCTACATCATGGGTCACAAAAACCCTGACATGGATGCCATCGGTGCAGCTATTGGTTGTCTTCGTGCAACCTTAAATCGAAACAAGGAAGGCTTTATTGTCCTTGAAAAATCCAACCCATCAATTGACAATTTAATTGATAGGATGAAGGAAGAAGAGACAGAAACTTATGAAAAACTTATTTCTAGGGAAACTGCACTAAATAATATTAAGCACTCTTCCCTTTTAGTTATAGTTGACAACCACAAGCCATCCTTTACAGAGTGTCCAGAACTCTTGGATAGGACTAATCAAATTGTGGTTATAGACCACCACAGGAGGGGCAAGGAATTTGTTGACAATCCTGTTCTCCAATACGTGGAACCCTATGCATCTTCGACTTGTGAGCTTATAACTGAGATGCTAACTTATATGTCTAACGACTTAAACCTAACTCACTTTGAGGCTGATGCCATAATGAGTGGTATAGTGGTTGACACTAAGAACTTCTCCTTCCAAACTGGTGTAAGGACCTTTGAAGCAGCTTCCATCTTAAAGAGAGCTGGGGCAAATATGCTAAAGGTAAAGGCCCTCTTCCAAGACGATTTAGATACTATGGTTTATAGGGCAGAAGTAATTCATAACACTAAGATAATCCACGACAATATTGCTGTTTCAAGATTTGACAAGGAAGCCAACAACTCTGTACTTGTTGCAGCCCAAGCTGCCGATGCCCTACTTGATATCAACGGAATAGATGCATCCTTTGTCTTAACAATAAATGATGGCAAGGTCCACATATCAGGCAGGTCTCGTGGAGAAGTTGTATCAGTCCAACTTATATTGGAAAAAATTGGTGGAGGCGGTCACTTGAATATGGCTGGTGCCCAACTTGACACAACGGACTTAGACGAAGCAGAAAATATTTTAATAAATGCAATTGACGAATATTTAATTGAAAATAAAAGCGAGGAATAACATGAAAGTAATTTTAATTAAGGACGACAAAACTCTAGGCAAAAAAGGTGAAATTGTTAACGCAAAGACTGGCTATGCTAGAAACTTCTTGCTACCAAGGGGTATTGCCATTGAAGCTACTCCAGAAAATATGGAAACATGGAAGAAGAACAAGCTCGAAGAAGAAAAATTAGAAAAAGAAAATCGTGCTAAGGCTAATGAAATTAAGAAAAAAATCAGCGAAATCACTTTAACTATTAAGGCTAAGGCTGGAGAAGGTGGAAGACTTTTTGGTGCCATCACTTCTGCTGATATAGCAAAGAAATTAAAACAAGACCACAAGATTGATGTTGACAAGAAGAAAATCGAACTTGGAGAAAACATCAAAGAAGCTGGCATGAAAAATATTGATATCAAGCTTTACCCAGACGTTGTTGCTACTTTAAAAGTAAATGTTAGACCGGAATCTTGATTGATATGGATGCAAAGGGAGAATTAAATTTTAATTCTGTTTCAAATTTAAAGATGCCTCCCCACAATTTGGAGGCAGAGGAGTCAGCCCTTGGATCTATGATGCTTTCCAAGGAAGCCATCACTACATCCATTGAGCTATTAAATATCAAGGACTTCTACCAAGAAGCCCACAGAAAAATTTACAGTGCCATCTTAAATATTTACAACAGGAATGAAGCCGCTGATGTAATTACAATTGCAGAGGAACTTAAAAAGACTGACGACCTTGAAGTGGTTGGCGGCATCCCCTACCTTGCAGATTTATCTTCTAATGTAACTGCAGTTTCAAATATTAAATACTACTGCAAGATCATCAAGGAGAAGGGAATCTTAAGAGAGCTAATTGATTCATCAGACAAGGTGATTTCTGCTGCCTATTCTCCTGATGCCCAGGCAGACCTCATCATTGAGCTTGCAGAAAAATCTGTCTTTGACATAACTCAGGACTCCACAAAGAATGGCCTTGTAAATATAAAAAACATTGCCCTGGATTCCTTCGCTGAAATGGAAAAAAAGGCACAAAACCCCAATGCCCTTACTGGACTTACAACTGGTTTTGTGGACCTAGATAGAAAAATTTCTGGACTTCAAAGGTCTGATTTGATTTTGTTGGCAGCAAGACCTTCTATGGGTAAGACTGCCCTCATGGTAAACATTGCAACTAACGCTGCCCTAAGAGGTAGTGCATCAGTTGCTGTCTTTTCTCTTGAAATGAGTAAGAACCAACTCTTCCAAAGAATTATCTCTTCCACTTCCCACGTTGACCTCCAAAAGGTTATTAGTGGAAACTTAAATGAAGAAGAGTGGACAAAAATAATTAACACCATGCCCATTGTGTCAAACCTAAAAATTGAAATTGACGACACAGCTGGCATCTCTCCACTAGAGCTCAAAGCCAAGTGCCGAAGGATGAAGGTGGAAAAGGGCCTTGACTTAATTGTAATTGACTACCTACAACTTATGCAGATGTCATCAAGGTCTGAGTCAAGGCAACAAGAAATTTCTGCAATATCGAGAAACCTCAAGGCCATTGCCAAGGAATTAGAAGTCCCTGTCATCGCTCTTTCACAACTTTCTCGTGCTCCAGAACTTAGGACTGACCACAGACCAATCCTATCTGACCTTCGTGAGTCAGGTGCCATAGAGCAAGACGCTGACATTGTAATGTTCCTCTACAGAGACGAGTATTACACTAAGGAAGAATCAGAAAAACCAAATGTTGGTGAAGTTATTATTGCCAAGCACAGGAATGGTCCAACGGGAACTGTTGAGTTAATGTTCAAGAAAGAATTTACAAAATTCTTGAACTTGCAGAGAAGCGATTGATAAGTAAATAAAATTTTTTAAAGACTCTTGTGAAATGTGGTGACCCCATAAAGTTGGACCTAATAC
>NZ_KQ960220.1:0-11392 GCF_001553125.1 Peptoniphilus sp. DNF00840 | reverse complement strand
GAATTATTCCTGGGTTTGTCTACAATCTGAAGAGCTTCTAATGAAGCCCTTTCTTAATTTTTAAGTTCTTTTAATAATTTTTGTGCTTCTCTTTCACCGTCATAGTTCTTGTCATCAGCAACCTTGTAACCTTCATGGCTGTAGATAGCAATTATATCTTTTCCTTCTTTACTTTCACCGATTTCAATGAAAGAATCTTGAAGAGCTTTTTTGAAGTCATCTGTCATAATTTCTGAGTTCTTAGAAACTGAAATTGTATCGTTGTAAATTTTATCAGATACACCAATTACATTTGTTTCATCCCAGATAGACTTAGTTCTACCAAATTCTTTTTGCCATTTTTCAGCGTTGTCCATTCTCACATCAGAGAAACCTACCATAATATCAACTTGACCAGAAGCAAGTCTTGCCACTGAAGATGGGTAAGAGTCAGCTTGAACAACTGAAGGAAGATCTGTTAGACCCTTTTCATAATTCTTTTGTAACCATAGGTATGGGTAGATGTAACCAGCAGATGAAGATGATCCCATTACAGACCATTTAGCACTTGCAAGGTCTTCCCAAGTTAACTTTTCGCCCTTATTTACTTTTGCAGCAAGTTCTTGACCCTTTGCAGATGGACCAGCGATTATAAGTGATCTATAAAAATCAACTTGGTCGTCAATCTTTTCTGTAGGTTTCTTGTCATTCCATTCCTTTGGATCTTCAGAATCAATAGATAGTCCCTTTCTTGTTGCAGTAAGAAGAACTTCAGCACCATCATCGTAGATAGCATAAGTTCCACCAGGGATAAATCCAACATCAACTGAGCCAGCACTTAGGGCTTCACCAGTTGATTCGTAGTTAGTACCAACTGTGATGTCAATATTTTTAACATCGTAACCTTTTTCAGCAAGCTTAGCCTTTAAGATTTCCTTAAGTGGTTCAGTCTTAGTTACAATTTCGTCAGGTTCTCTTGAAGGAACAAATTGAATTTTTAAGTTTTCAATTACATTACCTTCTCCATCAGCTTTAGCCTCTTTCTTGTTACCGCCACAAGCAGTAAGAGTCATTAGCATTGCAAGTAGCAATACCAACCATGTTTTTTTCATATAATACCTCCAAAAAATTTTCGTGGGACTACCCACCAACAAAGTCTTGTCAAATGTATTATACCAAATAAAAGGAAAATATAAATTATAGACTATAAAAAAATTAAAAATTGTAGCTAATTTTTCTTAAGCTATTAAATTGAGGCGACATATTTAATTTGATATAATTTCTCTAAAGGAGTGAAGAAATGAGTATCATAGTTAAAATAGATAAATCAAGATTTCCAAACATATCAAGAGGAAGCTTTGAAGATAGAGAATACCACTTCAAGGGCGGCATAGTTGGCCAAAGAGTAGAGATAAAAGTAAGAGGTAAGAAGTCAAAGAAGGCAAAGCTTCTTAACATAATAGAAAGATCAGACATAGAAATAGAAAGTCAGTGCCCTCACTCTGAAAAGTGTGGCGGATGTACTTATCAAACTCTAAGATATGAAGATGAACTTAAATACAAAAAAGAGTTAATAAAAAATTTATTTAAAGAAAATGGAATTGAAAGAGAAATGGAAATCATTCCATCGCCAGTTCACAAGAACTACAGAAACAAAATGGAATACACCTTTGGTGACGAGTACAAGGGTGGACCCCTATCACTTGGACTTCACGTGAAGAATAGATTTCACGAAATTATAAACACAAGTGACTGCAAGATTGTTGACGAGGACTTCAACACAATAAGAGCAGAAGTGAGAAGCTATTTTGAAGACCTTGGCGAAGGTCAATACAACAGAAAGAGACACGAAGGCTTCCTCCGTCATCTCCTAATAAGAAAGGCAACAAAGACAGGAGAGATAATGGTTTTACTTTCAACATCAAGCCAAAGCCAGCTGGATGAAGAAGCCTTCATAAAATTTTTACTTGCCTTAGACCTTAAAGGGCAAATAGTATCAATCTATCACGTAATAAATGATGCCCTCTCAGATGCCATAGTGCCAGAAGAAATGAAATTAATTTACGGCAAGGAACACATAGAAGAAGAAGTTCTTGGACTAAGATTTAAAATAAGTCCCTTCTCCTTCTTCCAAACAAATACAAAGTCAGCAGAAGTCCTCTACAAGATGGCAAGAGAAAAAATTGACGCCAAGGATAAGTTGGTCTTTGATTTATACTCAGGAACAGGAACCATAACCCAAGTCCTAGCAGAGTCAGCAAAAAAAGTTATAGGAGTAGAGATAGTAGAAGAAGCAGTAGAAGCCGCGAGAGAAAATGCCAAACTCAATGGAATCGACAACGTCGAGTTCATAGCATCAGATGTCTTAAAAGTATTAGACGACCTAGACAAGAATCCTGGCCTAATAGTTCTTGACCCACCAAGAGAAGGAATAAACCCGAAAGCCATAGACAAGATAATAGACTTCGACCCAGAAAAATTTTTGTATATATCCTGTAACCCAGTGACCCTAGTAAGGGATCTCGGAGTCTTTAAAGAAAGAGGCTATGAAATAGAAGAACTAGAAATAGTAGACCAGTTCCCCAAAACCTCTCATGTGGAGACGGTAGCATTGATGTCAAGGGTTGATAAGTGAAGTAATGTGTGAAAAAGGCTTGAAATAAAGAGATTTGGGCTTGAGTATAAAAATCTGAACTCATCGACAAACTCTTTGAATAAGCAGAACCAAAATATCCACAATCGAAATTCCGTAGGGCCGGTTGACAGGATTAAAACGGGTAGGTTGTGAAGATTGGATTTTTTAGGAGGAATTTTCAATTCCGAAACTTTGAAAACTGAAAGAAATAAAAGACTTGCGAAAGGTGTGACCGCATGAGGAATTGTAATTCACTTCATAGCTTTCGGATAAAGAAAATCTTTCGCTGCTTGATGATGCACTTTGTCTTAAGACTAGAGTAAATGAAAGGAATCTTCGGTTGAAGGTTTCAATATAGATATCTATGCTACTGAAACTCGACAGATATAAAAATCATTATTGAGAACCAGCTTGAATATACAAACTATGACCAGCTCGGAAATCTGATTACATACGCCTCTGGCAAGTCGGATGGCATCATTATTTGGGTTGTAAAAAGGGCTAGTGAGTAAGATTGCTCTGCCGTAGAATGGGTAAAGAACTACATCGGTGAAAACATCACATTTTTCCTGGTAGAAATTAAATTGTGGATTGCCAACACCTATTTGTATACATTTTTTCGAGGCGATTATATTTAGTGGATTATTGTGATATAATAAATTATCTTATGTGTGTTAGAATTAACCAAGTGACGCGAATTAAGAGTGACGGTGATGATAAAGATCAACATTGAAGTTGATGTAAAAGTTAAATGCATAGATAACTGATAGACTCAGGCACAACTTGCTCAAATAATCGGAACTACGGGTCAGTATGTCAATCGCATCATCAAAAAGCAGGATGTGTTGTAATATGATCTTCTTATAGATGATAGAGGCTATTGGATAAAATATTGAATTGACCTATGTGAAGCGTTAGGGCAAAAGATAATTCTGAATGGAGGTAAACAATGCCTTTTGAAATAGTACGAAATGATATTGTAAATATGCAAGTGGATGCTGTGGTAAATACGGCTAATCCCAATCCTATAATTGGATCTGGGGTTGACAGTGGAATTCATAAAAAAGCTGGACATAAGTTGCTTATGGCTCGCCAGGAAGTAGGTTGTATCAACTTTGGAGATGCTGCTATCACACCTGCTTTCGGATTAGATGCCAAGTATGTCATTCACACAGTTGGTCCCATTTGGGAAAATGGAAAGCGCGGAGAAGAACAGATTTTATCTTCTTGCTATCGCAAGTCTTTGGCTTTAGCGAAAGAGTATGAGTGCGAGTCCATAGCATTTCCTTTGATTGCCACAGGGAATTATTGCTTTCCGAAGCCTCTAGCTCTTAAAATTGCTGTACGTGAAATCAGTACATTTCTTTTAGAAAATGAAATGCAGATTTATTTGGTTGTGTTTGGTAAGGAAGAGTTTAGACTGTCAGAAAAACTGTTTAAGTCTGTCAGCAGCTATATTGATGAAAATTATATCTATAACCAAACTCTTGATGAGTATGGTACGGAAAGTGTATATGGTTCTCGTATTAAAACAAGGCGAATTAGAGAGAAACTGAAACAAAGTAACCGAATTCATACAGATTTTTATCCGTATCAAGCATTAGATGAGTGCCTGGAAATATCTGTTGGAGAATCAGTACCAGTGGACAGCGAGGATTTAAGAAAATTGTTGAAAGATCTGGATGCAGGGTTTTCGGAAACCCTTCTAAAACTTATTGACCGCACGGGCAAGAAAGACTCTGAAATTTACAAGAGAGCCAATGTAGATAGAAAACTGTTCTCTAAAATTCGAAATAATTTGAATTATAAGCCGTCAAAAATAACAGCTCTGGCTTTTGCTTTTGCTCTGGAATTGGATATAGATGAAACGAAGGATTTTATTAGAAGAGCAGGCTATGCCCTCTCCCACAGTAGTAAGTTCGATGTGATTATTGAATATTTCCTTATGAATAGAAACTATGATGTTTTTAAATTAAATGAGGTTTTATTTGCTTTTGACCAACCGCTTATCTGTGCATAAAAATGTCGCATAGCAAGCGACCATTCATACTCCTGATTGTACTATAATGAAATCACAATAAAGAAACAGGAGGATTTCAAAATGACTGAATTAGTATTTATCTTAGACCGTAGCGGTTCCATGTCAGGACTTGAAAATGACACCATTGGTGGTTTCAATGCTATGTTGGAAAAGCAGCGTAAAGAACTCGGAGATGCTGTAGTGTCAACAGTGCTGTTTGACAATGAAACAGAAGTGATACATGACCGAGTTGCAATTACTGATGTACCTAATCTTACTGACAAAGAATACTTTGTCGGTGGATGCACTGCTCTTTTGGATGCGGTGGGTGGTGCTATCCATCATATCGGGAATGTTCATAAATATGCTCGCAAAGAAGATGTTCCGGAGAAAACACTCTTTATCATCACCACGGATGGAATGGAAAATGCCAGCCATATTTATACTTACGATAAGGTCCGACACATGATTGAACGTCAGAAAGAGCGTTATGGTTGGGAGTTCATTTTCCTTGGAGCAAACATTGACGCAGTTGCAGAAGCCAGACGATTTGGCATTGATGAATCTATGGCGGCAAACTACCACTGTGATGGTCTTGGTACTGCCCTAAACTTTGAGGTTATAAGTGAGGTTATTACCAACGTAAGAGCTTGTGCAGCACCCTTGTCTGCTGATTGGAAAAAGAAGATTGATGCAGATTACAAGATAAGAGCTCGCAAAAGATGATTGGAGTAATTTTGGGAGATATCATCGCTAGTTGTTATGAGTTTGACCGAGGTAACAAAAGTAAAGACTTTCCGTTGTCTTCAAAAAAATCCACTTATGCTGATGATACAGTAATGAAATTGGCAGTAGGTATGGCTTTTCTTAATGAATAGCCTGATGGATCGGATTATTAGAATTTACGGCCTCTTGCTAATCGTATGCGACAGTTTAGGAAGTGGTACCCAAATGCCGGATATGGAGGAATGTTTGGTTAGTGGTTAGGAAACACGGAATTTGGAGCCTATAATAGTTTTGGCAATGGTTCTGCAATGTGTGTTTCTTCAGTGACATGGCTATATAACGATATTGAGGCTGTTAGGAACGCAGCAAGACTTTTTGTGGAAACACCCGGAGAAAATTAAAGGTGCAGAAACAACCACAAGTGCCATCTTCTTGACCAGAACAAGAAGTGGCAAGGCAGACATCAAGGAATAGATTGAAAATGAATTTGATTATGATTTAAGCCGTACTTGTGATGAAATCCAATTGAATTATTATCATACAGAAACTTGTAAGGAAACCGTGCCGGAGGCCGTTACGGCTTTTCTGGAAGGGGATAGTTTAGAAGATTTTATCCGAACGGCTGTTTCACTTGGCAGTGATCTCGATACGTTGACTGCTATCGCAGATAGTATTGCAGAGGGATTTTATGGTGTTTCTGTTGAGCTGAAAGGAGAATGCTATCATCGTTTGCCTGAATCCTTGTTTAAGGTGTTAAAAGGGTTTGAAGAGTATCTTAAGCAAAGAAAGGCTAAAGATTAAAGGTATTTTGAATATAGCAGTAGAGAGATTAGTAATATATAGGAGTGAGAAAAATTGGATATAAAATATGAATTGATACCATATGATAAAATTGAGGGTTCTCAGAAGTTTGATTTTGATAAAACTATTTATGATTTAAATAGTCAGATTGAACTATTATCAAGCCAGGCGGATAAGCTAGATTACATTGTTGCAATCGCAAGCGGGATTGCTTGTGGACTATTGGACATTATATGGGTTGGGGAGTTTAATCTAGAAAACGGGCGCAATATTGCCAGTGATAAAGTTGATTATTTTGTAAAAAAGGCCGCAGAGATGTTAGAGAGAGAAAAATTTTCTGATGTGAAATCCGCAGTGAGGGCATTAGAGAAAAAGTTTCCGATTCCAAGTGACGGTAACACTTCCGATTTTGGTGGAGGGGCCCAACACCATCTGCGAGATTTTGCTCATCATCCGACTATCGCAGGATTGACTTTTTCGCTTTTGACACAGTTTACAGAGAAATCTTTTGGAACAGATGTAAACGGCGTTTTTCATGTTATTGATATTCCAGAAAAAAGCAAACAATTTATCGGCAAAGATATTCCACAGAAAATTTTTATGGGTACAATTACTTGGTTCTTCCATCTAGTAAGCGATGTGGCAGGGTCGAGTAACACTGCGGGTAATACTGGCGGAACCGGCATTCCTGGGCCAATACTCGCCTTGGCAAAAGAAATCTCTGCTATTTCGTTTTTCCGAAACTTAAATGTTAATGATATGTCGTTGTCTGTTTTTCTTTCAAAACTGTTCAACGGTACTCTTTTGATGCATCGTGATGAGAAAGGACAGATTATCAAGGAGTCAGTTATTAAGTTTGATTTGCGTGCGGAGCTTGGTATTGAAGTAGAACTTTGCAAGCAGGCGATTCCTGTGATTGCAAACGAGTGTATAGTGCGTTCCTTCTATTTCATAAGACACCTTGCAATGGCAATGAAAGAAAATAAGGTAAGCTGTATTGCTGACTTTAAGATGATTGAATGGAAGGATGTCAAACCAACAAACAATCCAACCATTGCTCGTATGTTGACAATTTCCACAGGTGTATTTACTTCACTTGATCTTACTGAAGCAATCGCAACGCAGAAATATTGGGTATCTATCAATTATGTTGGTATTGGACGATTTGCAATTGCTATAGGTACGGATGTAAGTTGGGGACTTAAAGAACGTAATGTCAAAAAAATTCGAGAAGTCTACGAAAATATTAAACAGCAGACATTCCGAAAGTCTGATGAAGATATCTATAAAAGAATTGCAGCCGACATGGACATACAGATAGATAAACTGGGTCTTTCATTGGAACAGACTGAGATACTTTACAATATTGAATACTATAAAACGCTTAATGATATAGAGACTACAAGCATTCCCATAACGGGTGAATCTGTAAAGGAACAGAAAAAAGCCTGGCTGAATGAATGGTCAAAATTTATTTCTGAAGGCTTTGAAAGTTTCACACAAGTGCCGGGAGCAGAAATGCACTGGTATGGTATGGAAGAACTGAATCAGCGAATCAAAGAAAGCAATCCTAATGAGCCGTGGTATCGTTTGATTCTTCTTGAAGCTATGTTATTTGAGCCTTATTATCCACTCGGCATAGAAGAGGATAAAAAATACAAAAATCTAAATAATCCTGTTAATGGCTATAGAAAAATTAAGGGTGACCGTTTTTTAAATGAACAATTTACAGGCAAGTATTGTGAAAAGGAATATGTGAAAAGGCTGCGTAAGTCCTATAATAAATGTTTGAATGAACTTAACGAAGTTCACAAAGCCGTAATCACATCGCTGTCTATAACAGCGGTTATAGCTATTATTACAGTAGCAACAGCAGGTGCTTTTGCGGGACCTATAGCCGTAGCGTTGGTTGGTTCAAATTTTGCTGGATTGAGCGGCGCAGCATTAACAAGTGCTTGCCTGGCATACCTTGGTAGTGGAGCAATTGCCGCAGGAGGTTCAGGAATGATTGGAGGTACGATTGCCATCGTTGGTGGTGGAGCTGCACTTGGCATTGGCGTTGGAGTCGGAGTAGGTGGTGCAGTTAGTTCGGTGGGACTTATAGGAAAGAAAAACACTATACTACAATCTGCAAAGTTGCTCACTTCGGTTAGAGAAATTTTTCTTAATGACGAACATGATGTTGAATTTTCTAACAGTGTGTATGAGAAATATCTTCAGAATATTACGGATATAGAAAAGGGTCTTGTTGAACTCAGGCTGAAAAAAGATGTTGCGAATGGTGAAGAAAAAAAGGCTATCGCAGAAAAAATAAAGAAAGCAGAAGAATCCGTAGATGCAATGAAGGTTGCTCGAAAGAGTATGCTTAAGTTCAACAGTGCCTTTGCTGAAGGGTTCAAGTACAATAAGTAGTGGACATATTCCCACGGACGAGAAGTGCAAAAAAAGACCGTGAATATGTTCCCATAAACGAACCCAGCACTAAAAAAGACGGTATGACATTTATTCTATCGTTTCGTTCCATGTGGAAGTCATAGCTTTGTTGGTGAGGGAATAATTTTTTTGAATAAAGTTGAACGGTGCCCGACTAGTTGCTTATTAAAGCGGACCAAGTCGGGTATTTTGATTGCAAAAAATAGCCCCGACATGTATGGCAAGGGATTATTCACTTGCAATTACACATTAAAATCTAAAAATAGAACAGTGGCCAGATACTTGGACAAAATAAGACAAATACATGAATAAAAACAGAACAAATACTTGAAAAAGTTAAACACTAATTTAAAAATATGTCCGATTTGGAATTATTTCTAAATAGATTTGAATTACATGACCTTACACTTTATAATATACTTAGATTAAGTTCCAAAGCGGAAATAATTCTAAGTGGGAAAGGTGTAGGCTTATGGAAATAAAACGTGATTATTATTTAGATAAATTAATACGAAAAAAAGACAATGGGTTCATTAAGATTATTACAGGAATAAGAAGGAGTGGTAAATCTTATTTGCTTAATAATCTATTTTATAATTATTTGACCCAAATTGGCGTTGATGAAAACCATATTATAAAATTTGCCTTTGATTCAGGTAGTGATTTATTAAAAATTGGCGAAGATTTAATGGATTTAGATTTACTAAGTGGCGAAAGATTAGTAGCTCCTAAGAAATTTTTAGATTTTATAGCGAATAAAACAAATAATAGGGAAAAATTTTATATCCTCTTAGATGAAGTTCAATTGCTTAAATCCTTTGAGCAAGTCTTAAATGGATTTTTGCGTAAGGATAATTTTGATGTTTATGTTACTGGGAGTAACTCTAAATTTTTATCAAAAGATGTCATCACAGAATTTGCGGGTAGGGGTGATGAGATTCGTGTTATGCCCCTTGTATTTTCTGAATTTCTTCAAATTTATGATGGCGACAAAGAAGATGCTTTTGCTGAATATCAAGTTTACGGCGGTTTACCAGCTGGTGCTTTAATGAAAAACGACGAAGATAAGATGAATTATCTAAAGGGGCAACTCGAAAATGTATATTTGCGTGATATTGTTCATAGGTATGACATACGCTTAACTTCTGAACTAGAAGACCTACTCAATATTTTGGCATCAGGCATTTCAAGTCTTACTAATCCAAGTAAAATAGCTTCAACTTTTAAGTCTATAAAACAATCAAAAATCTCAGCAAATACCATTGATAAATTCATAGGCTATTTTGAAGATTCTTATATCTTAAAAAGAGTATATAGATATGATGTTAAAGGAAGAAAATATATAGGCACGCCTTATAAAATATATTTTGAAGATGTGGGACTTAGAAATGCAAGATTAAGTTTTAGGCAGGTAGAACCGACTCACCTAATGGAAAATATCATTTATAACGAATTAAGATTTCGAGGTTATATGGTAGATGTAGGAATGGTCATAAAAAGAGAAAATATCAATAATAAAGATATAAAGAAACAGCTAGAAGTTGATTTCATAGCTAACCTTGGAAGTAAAAGGTATTATATTCAGTCTGCATATAGTATTCCATCAATAGAAAAAATAAATCAAGAGAAAGCCTCCTTGTTAAATATTGATGACTCATTTAAGAAAATTATTATCGTGAAAGATCGGATAAAACCATTTTTAGATGAAAATGGGATACTCACTATTAATTTATTTGATTTCTTATTGGATAAAGATAGTTTAGATTTATAATAAATAATTTAACATATATTTATGAACTTATTCACACATATTAGGCATTTGAAAAATATGAAATTTTATCCAGACTGACCACTCAAGCCACGAAGGATTTATCATTCTTCTAAGCTGGATTGAATATTTTTATCTTTATAGCAATTAAATATGTTAAATAAATTTCTCCAAAGTAGATAAGTTGAAATTATAAAATTATATTATTCATTAATAAGTATAAAATTTATGTAAGGAGGGAGAGAATGGATATATTTTTAGTGACTGTTAGAATCTTATTAGCAGCTCTTCTAGGAGCTATTATCGGTTTAGAAAGGGAAACCAAGAAGAGGGCAGCTGGTTTTAGAACGCATATTATTGTCAGCGTTGGAGCTTGCTTAATCATGCTTATAGGGATAGATGGATTTGGGAAAATATCTGACAATGCAGGACAAGATACTGCACGTCTTGCAGCTCAAGTTGTAAGTGGGATTGGTTTCTTGGGTGCAGGCACTATACTTCAAACAAAGAACAGGGTGTCAGGTCTTACCACAGCTGCAACCCTATGGCTATCTGCAGCAATTGGACTTGCGGTGGGGATTGGATTTTATGAAGGAGCAGTAATAGCAACTGTAATTTGCCTCGTGACCTTGATATCCTTAATGGGGGTTAGTGATTTTATAAATGAGAGAACAAGAAAGTCTTACATAATGTTATTTGATACTAATAATTATGATGAAGAGAGCCTTCTAAACTTTGCTTCGAAAGAGGGCGTTGAAGTTAGAAAATTTGATATAATTGATGAGGACATAGATGATAAATTAATGATTAAAGTAACCTTGTCTTTCCACAGGAATTATAATATTGATAAATTTTTTAAAAAATTAGAATCAGACTATCATTTGAAGTCAGTTAAGTTGAGTAAGCAAAGAAGTTAAGATAAAATTTTTATGAGTTGATTGAAAATAAAGTAATCAATGAATAAGATTAAGGCAAAGCATCCACTTATGTGGGTGCTATTTAGTACCATAAATAGTGTAAGAAAGGAAGT
>NZ_KQ960219.1:0-3351 GCF_001553125.1 Peptoniphilus sp. DNF00840 | reverse complement strand
TTTGTGTCGCATTTAATTTTACAACTTATTTTATGAATAACTGATCTAAATTTTTAATAAAAAGAATAGATTATGAAAAAATATGGAAATTTCGCCAATTTCTCATATTTTTTTGTTGACTTAATGATTATCTAATGATAAAATTGATGAGTATTTGAGACGGAAAGACTACCTAAATGCAGGTAGTCTTTGAAATGTCCAATACTATTAATAAAACAGGAGGTGCAATTAATGCCTACAATTAACCAATTAGTAAGAAATGGTAGAAAGAAAATTCACAGTAAATCTAAATCACCAGCTCTTGATGTAAACTATGACACACTTAAAAAAGTTGAAACTGAAGTTAATTCTCCACAAAAAAGAGGAGTTTGTGTTGCAGTAAGAACAGTAACACCTAAGAAACCGAATTCAGCTCTTAGAAAAGTTGCCAGAGTTCGTTTAACAAATGGATACGAAGTTATGGCTTACATTCCAGGAATCGGACACAACCTACAAGAACACAGTGTTGTTTTAATCCGTGGTGGAAGAGTAAAGGATTTACCAGGTGTTAGATACCATATCGTAAGAGGTACTCTTGATACAGCTGGAGTTACAGACAGAAAGCAATCTAGATCTAAATATGGTACTAAGAAACCTAAAAATTGATAGAATTTTACATGAGATTTTATAGATTTTTGGCTTACGGGCTCAACCTGAGTACCAATGAATCGACTGAAAAATAGTTAAGGAGGGAAGTTATGCCAAGAAAAGGACATATCCAAAAACGTGAAGTTATGGCTGATCCAGTATATGCTGATGTGGTTATCACTAAGCTTATAAACAATGTTATGCTTGACGGTAAAAAAGGTACTGCTCAAAAAATTGTATATGGAGCACTTGAAACAATTGCAGAACAAACTGGAGAAGACGCACTTGAAGTATTTTACAAGGCACTTAACAATGTAATGCCTGTACTTGAAGTAAAGGGAAGAAGAATAGGCGGTGCTACTTACCAAGTACCAATGGAAGTAAGACCAGAAAGACGCCAAACTCTAGGCCTTAGATGGTTAGTTAAATATGCAAGAGTAAGAGGCGAAAATACAATGCACGAAAGACTTGCAAAAGAAATTCTAGACGCATCTAACGGTTTAGGCGGAAGTGTTAAGAGAAAAGATGAAATGCATAGAACAGCAGAAGCTAACAAGGCATTTGCTCACTATAGATGGTAATAAGGGGAGGAATTTATGGCTCGCGAAATACCATTAAGTAAATATAGAAATATCGGTATTATGGCCCATATTGATGCTGGAAAGACTACTACTACAGAACGTATTCTTTTCTACGCTGGTAAGATTCACAAAATCGGTGAAACTCATGACGGTGGAGCACAAATGGACTGGATGGAACAAGAACAAGAAAGAGGTATCACAATTACTTCTGCAGCTACTACATGTCACTGGAAGGGCTACAGACTTAATATCATTGATACTCCGGGACACGTTGACTTCACAGTTGAAGTTGAAAGATCTCTAAGAGTACTTGATGGTGCTGTTGCACTTTTTGATGCAAAAAGTGGTGTAGAACCTCAATCTGAAACTGTTTGGAGACAAGCAGACAAATACCATGTTCCAAGAATCGCACACATAAACAAGATGGACGTTACAGGTGCAGACTTCTTTAGATCTGTTGATACTATTGACAAGAAGCTAAAGGGTAACCCTGTTCCAATTCAAATTCCAATGGGAGCAGAAGATACTTTCATAGGAATGATTGACCTTGTTGAAATGAAAGCAGAAATTTACAAGGATGAACTTGGTAAGGAAATCGAAATTACAGATGTTCCTGAAGAGTACATGGAAGTTGCAACAAAATATAGAGAAAACTTAATTGAAGTTGCATCTGAATTTGATGAAGATCTAATGATGACTTACCTTGAAGGTGAAGAAATCGACAAAGAACTTCTTAAGAAAGCTATAAGAAAGGGTACTCTTGCTGTTAAGATTACTCCAGTATCTTGTGGTTCTTCTTACAAAAACAAGGGTGTACAACTTCTTCTTGATGCAATTATTGATTACCTTCCATCTCCTATTGATGTACCTGCAATTATTGGTACTGATGCTGATGGAAATGAAGTTGATAGACACGCATCTGATGATGAACCATTCTCAGCTCTTGCATTTAAAATCGTAACTGACCCATACGTTGGTAAGCTTGCTTACTTTAGAGTTTACTCTGGAGTTCTTAAAGCAGGTTCTTATGTTATGAACTCTGCAAAGGGTAAGAGAGAAAGAATCGGAAGAATTCTTCAAATGCACGCTAACAAGAGAGAAGAAATCGAAGAAATCCACGCAGGAGAAATCGCAGCAGCTGTTGGTCTTAAAGACACAAGTACTGGTGATACTCTTTGTGATGAAAAGAATCAAGTTATACTTGAAAACATGGAATTCCCAGATCCAGTTATCTCTGTAGCAATTGAACCAAAGACTAAAGCTTCTCAAGATAAGATGGCTCTTGCTCTTGCAAAACTTGCAGAAGAAGACCCAACTTTCAAAACATATACTGATGAAGAAACTGGTCAAACTATTATCGCTGGTATGGGTGAACTTCACCTTGATATCATCGTTGATAGACTACTAAGAGAATTTAAGGTAGAGGCTAATATTGGTAATCCACAAGTATCTTATAGAGAAGGTATTAGAAAAGCTGCTGAAGGTGAAGCTAAATACGCTCGTCAATCAGGTGGTCGTGGACAATATGGTCACGCTAAGATTAGAATCGAACCAAACGAACCAGGCGCTGGATTTGTATTCGAAAATGCCATCGTTGGTGGTGCAATTCCTAAGGAATTTATTGGACCAACTCAACAAGGTATCGAAGAAGCACTTCAATCTGGTATCATTGGTGGATACGAAGTTCTTGATGTTAAGGTAACTCTTTACGATGGTTCTTACCACGAAGTCGACTCTTCAGAAATGGCATTTAAGATTGCCGGATCTATGGCAGTAAGAGATGCTCTTGCAAAAGCTGATCCAGTACTTCTTGAACCAACAATGAAGGTTGAAGTTACAACTCCAGAAGAATACATGGGAGATGTAATCGGAGATATTAACTCAAGACGTGGTAGAATGGAAGGTATGGAACTTGTAGCTGGAGCTCAAATCGTTACAGCTTATGTACCACTAGCAGAAATGTTTGGTTATGCAACAAGCCTTCGTTCAAATACACAAGGAAGAGCAAACTACTCAATGATATTTGATCACTACGAAGAAGTACCTGCATCAATTGCTGAAGAAGTAGTTGGAGATAAAAAGAAAAAATAATAAATAGGAGGATTAATAATGGCAAAAGCAAAATTTGAAAGAAATAAACCAC